>JBILOD010000006.1:0-22726 GCA_044374645.1 Pseudobdellovibrionaceae bacterium
CCTCTAATCTTGAGTTAGATCTTTTTCGCCTTCTGCAAAGGAGGCATGAAGCTCTTTACTCCCTACCTTTACTTTATATTGCTCTTCCTAAAAACTCAGTCCTGTTTCGCCAACGGATCTCCGTTGATCGTACTTGGTGTCAATGAGGTCCACAAGATCCCAATCTCATCCAATGCCACCATTGGTCTTGATAAAAAAGATCATCTACTAATAAAGGACCAAGGCCAGTTACTTTTGATCCAAGGAAAAAAACTTGGCGAAAACTTACTGCGTTTGGGTTCAACGACCTACAAAGTGGTGGTCGTTTCACCTAAGCAACATTCTATCTATGGGCTCCTTAAGACGACTCTGCAATACACCCAGGGGTTATGGCTCGACTTCGCTGATGGCGCGTTCAGAATTAGGGGGCGACTTGATCATCCTTCGACTTGGCTCACCTTAAGTCACCAGTACCTAAACAGTTTTTATATGGAGGCTGAAATAAGTGCGGATCACCTCCTTCTCGTCGAATATGAAATTAACAAGAGCCTCACAAAGTCTGGATTCTTCCCTATCAAAATCCACCAAGAACCCTATCCCACAGTGAGACTTGCAAGTAATGCAAACCAAAATCATCAAGTCAGTGAAATTCTTGGTCACTACGGTTTAACTCTCAAGGAAGACAATAAAAAGCTCTACTCTGAGCCTTTAGTGCGGGTTCAGGTACTCTTGGCAGAGGTACGTAAGTCCTTTGCCCAAAACATCGGTATCGAATGGCCGTATCAAGCCTCTGCACAAATTTTGCCTCAAGGCCTGTTACCTTCTGCTGAAGGAAGCCAACTCATTGCCAACTTCTTTGCCAAAGAAGGCAGCGGTCGCATTCTTGCAAATCCGGTCTTACTCGCTAAGAGCGGCAGCGACGCTGAGTTTTTTGCCGGCGGCGAATTCCCAATTAAGTCGAAAACCAAACAAACCCAAACGGTGACTTGGAAAAAATATGGCATCACCCTCAAAATCAAGCCCCTTGCAGATGCCGATGGAAAAATTAGCCTCGATCTCAGCAGTGAAGTGTCCTCCATTGATAGTGGTGAGCGTATTGATGGCATTCCAAGTTTATTTACCAACACCCTCTCCAGTCATTTTGATCTACACGGTAGCCAAACCATAGCTCTATCAGGGTTGGTCAAAAAGATTGATGGAGAGTCACTGAAACGATGGCCTGGATTGGGTGACATTCCGGTCTTGGGCAATCTCTTCACCAGTCGGGAATACCAGGAGGACAAAACTGAGCTCGTCGTGTTGGTGACCCCGGTGATAGTTGATCAAAATTGAATTCGGCAAATTATCGAACTGCAAAAAATTAAATTGGAGAAGGGAGTCATTTCAATGAATGACCTGTGCCTTAGTAAATGTGAAGAAATCAATCAGCTCCTCAAAACTATCACTGTGAGTGATAACTTCTTTAATCTTGATCCGGAGCGTCCCAAAGGTTTTGAAGCGTTTCGACAAATTATTCATCAGCACCTGGAGACCCTCACTGATGAAGTTCGCCTCCGCCTCAATGAGGAGTACTTTGGTGGTGGCCCTCTCAAGACGCTACTCGATGATGAATCCATAACGGAAATCATCATTAATCGCTTTGACTCTGTTTGGATCGAACGACAAGGACAATTGCAATCCTGCGACGACACATTTTTATCGGAACAAACCTATCAAAACTTTTTACAGCGACTCTACTTAGAAATTGGTCATGAGCCCACCCTGACAACTCCTTTTGTCGACAGTTCCTGGAATGGAAGTCGTCTGCATATCATTGGCCCCTATTCTCCCGAACAATCATGGGTTCGTATGACCATAAGAAAACACAAAAAAACGGTTTGGTCTCTCAATGCTCTTCAGGATCGCTCCTGGGGGAGCCCTGACGAAATGAACTATTTACGTACAATGATTAAAAACCGCAAAAATTTTTTGGTGATTGGCCCCACTGGTTCGGGAAAAACCAGCGTTCTCAAGGCCCTTCTCAACGAGTGCCCGCAACAAGAACGAGTATTAATTTTAGAAGACAGCAAAGAAATTGATCCACCTAATCCGGCAAGCACCCATCTACTCACTCGCTCTGATGCCCGTAACATACTAACTACAATTAGTTTAACAGATTTAGTGAAACAAAGTTTACGGATGCGACCTGATCGAATTGTTGTAGGTGAGGTTCGTGGTGGGGAAGCGAAAGATTTATTGATGGCCTTAGCAACCGGTCATGAAGGAAGTGCTGGGACCTTGCATGCCGCCGATGCAGGGCAGGCTCTCATTCGCCTTGAGATGCTCATACAGATGGGCGCATCTCACTGGAATCTCCATGCAATAAGACGCTTGATACACTTAAGCATTGATCACTTAATTGTCTGCTCCAGGAAGGCGAATGGCAACCGCTACCTCGAGGGAATCTACCGTTTGGTTTCGGTAGAAGAATCAGGCGTAATCGTCGAACGGGTTTACATCTGATGGGCTCACCCTAGCCCTAGCGGGAGGCATAGATGGTTCAGACCTCACTGGGCCCTCTGGAAAGACTCCCTCCGACTTGGCAAACTCTTGCTTTGTTATTTCGGGTTCTTTGGTTGGATTCATAAAAAACTTCCGATTGAGATCTTCAACAATCTTTACGTGCTTTGCTTCTTTAGGATTCTTATAGTTTTGAAATTCTTGGGGCCCAATATTTTTTGTTGAGCTGAGAGTTACCCGATCTCGAATTTCAGTAGAACCCTCTGGTCGACCGAAACTGGGAGCTCCTGGACGAACGGGTGGCAAAGGTTCTGACTCCGCACGAATACGTGGTCTTTCGGGAAGAATTCCGCTGATCTTTTCCATAGGCACCTCCTGTGCACATCACTTCATCGGAAAAAACGTCGAAAACTTGAGCGATTTATTGAATTATAACTGCTTGCCCTTAAAAAACAGCTCTTAGGCTAGGTTTCCTAAAAATTGAATAAGGCTTGCGACGGTCTTGTTCCAGCCATCTTTACTCACACTTTCATTCTCGGAGTGAGCAAGAGTAAGCGGATCAGCAACTCCCAAAAGAAGGGCTGGAGCTCCCCCCAAGGCATCAGAGAAAGTTTGAACAAATGGGATTGAAGCGCCGCAACCGATTTTCACAGCGTTTTTACCCCAACCTTGACCCAACGCTTTTTGCATTTTTGCAAAAATGGGATGATCAGTTTTGGTGCGCCACCAATCACCGGCATTAAGCATCTTGATTTCTGCCTTTAATCCGAAGGGAGTGGCCCTCTCCAAGTGTTCTTTTATCAATGCGAAAGCCCTTTCACCGTCCATATCAGGTACGGTGCGAAGGCCAATCTTTGCCCATGCCGTTTCAACCACAATATTCCCTGCTTGTGCGCGAGACGACGCTTGGATCGCATTGATGCCCAATTTGGGGCGGAACCACATGCGCTCTCGCACTTCTGCGCTTTCACCAATCAATGGCACTTCTGGCAACAGCCCCGCTTCTAAACGAAATTTATTTTCATCAAAAGACAGAGAACGCAACTGCTGCTGATCTTCGTCCGTCATGGGACGAACCATTTCATTAATACCAGGAACCTGAATATTTCCCTGATCGTCCACTAACGTCGATAACATTTTACTAAGTGCCATTGCCGCGTCTGGTAGCGGCCCACCCCACAAGCCTGAATGAACTGGTTGTCTGAGCGTACGAACTTCAACTGACGCCGCCATCAAGCCACGCAGAGATACGGTTAACCCCGCGGTTTCCACATCAAAGTTTTCAGCATCCACAATCACAATGGCGTCCGCCTGAATTTTCTCCTTATAGCGCACAATGAACTCATCAAGACATGAAGATCCGTCTTCTTCTTCACCTTCAACCAAAATCTTAATATTCACTGGCAATTTACCAACAGTCTTAAGCCAAGCATCAATTGCGGCAAGTTCGGCCACAAAGCCGCCCTTATCATCAGCACTCCCTCGACCATACAATCGCCCGTCACGTTCTGTGAGTTCGAAGGGAGGGCTAAGCCACTTTTCAAGGGTACCGATAGGCTGCACATCATAATGAGAATAAAGTAAAATTGTTGGTTTCCCTGGTGCGTTCAGCCATTCTCCATAAATGTAGGGACGCTGATTGTCTTTTATCGAAATGGTTTCGACATTTTCTAAACCGGCTTCTATCAATAGACGTTGAACCCACTCCCCACACCTCGCAACGAATGAATAATCAAAACCTGGCAAACTCACACTGGGGATTGAAACAAGTTCTCTTAGCCACTGAAAATATTGAGTCTGGTGGGATTGAAAATACTGAAGCACTTTCTGATGGGACATTATACTTCTCCGGTTAGGTCTTAAATAAACAGCCGAGCGGAATCTAACTAGATTCTGCTGAAAAAGAGCCAAATTCAAGGCGGCAAGCTTCAAATCGAACGAGGCGTAGTTCCTCTACGTTGAGTGAGAGATGAAGCGATGCCAACGAAGAAGTTGGACTTTTTCAGCGGAATCTAACTATTCTTCGACAATCACCGCAAAACTTATAACATCTTTTTGCTTTTTGAGGAATTCCAAACTCGACTCTAAATTACTTGTTTCGGGAAGCCGAATTTCAAGGTTTGGACTCTTTTTGGCAGACCAAACAATGCGCGCTTGCTGCTGGTTAAGTAAGGCATTCACCTGCCCTACCGTAGCAGTCATTGTGAGGGTGATAGAAAGTTTGTGAGGACGAGGGCTCGAATCGTCTCCAGAATCCGGCATTGAACCATCAGACTCCGGGCCTTCCTGCGAATAATCGACGATGGCGTCAACGGCTCGTTGACTATCGGCACCCGCAAGAAGCACGCCTTCACCCAGGGCTTTGGCTTGAGTCGCCCCTCCGATCTTTGGATCGGAGGATTTGGTGCCTGGTGTGCAACTTACAAAAACACTTAAGATCAAAACCAGAGTCAAATAGCATTTATTGAGATGTGTATACATACTCGCTAATTCTGCTGGGTTTTCTTTTTTTCCTCAAGGGCTTTCTCTGCAGCCGGTGCCAAACGGATTCCCAATTCGATAAGTTGGTCGCGACTGACCTCACTCGGCGCGGCCGACATTAAGCACGACGCTTTTGCCGTTTTTGGGAAGGCTATCACTTCGCGTATGGCCTCGGTTCCACAAAGCAACATCACCAAACGGTCCATTCCCCAAGCAATACCACCATGAGGAGGTGTTCCATACTTAAGAGCTTCCAGAAAGAATCCAAATTTCAATTGAGTTTCTTCTGGCGTCATACCGAGGACCTTGAACATGGCTTGCTGAACCTCGTTCCGATAAATTCGGATACTTCCGCCCGCAATTTCATAACCATTGCAGACAAGATCATAGGCCTTAGCTAACAATCCACCAAACTTGGCCTCGTTATTGGTCAACAAATCTTGAATGCCTTCTTCTTTTGGAGCCGTAAACGGGTGGTGACGAGCAACCCAACGTTTTTCATCAGGAGAGTACTCCAAAAGCGGAAAGTCCAAAACCCACAAAAATACGTCTTTACTTGTATCGATCAAATTCAATTCACGACCAACCTGCAGACGCAAGGTCGAAAGGGCCGCACAAGCGATTTCGTAGTCATCGGCAACCACAAGCATTAGGTCGCCCACTTTGCCACCGCATGTAGTCAGCCAGCTCTTAAGCTGATCATCACTAAAGAACTTGCTCACCGAAGAATTAAACTTTCCTTCAGCTTCCCACTTCACCCAAACCATACCTTTGGCGCCAGCTTTTTTTGCCAGCTCAGTAAGTTTATCCAACTGTCCACGAGTAAAGTTCACCGCACCCGGGACTACAATACCACGAACGATGCCCCCACGAGTCAGCGTGTCATCAAACACCTTGAACCCAGAATTTTTAACTAAAGCCGAAAGATCTTTAATCTCGACTCCGAAACGCGTGTCTGGTTTATCGCTGCCGTACCGATCCATAGCTTCTTGGAAGCTCATGCGAGGAATATCACCGACATCAACGCCCTTGAACTCTTTCCAGAGTTTGCGCAATAAGCCCTCATTCATTTTCACGATATCATCGCGATCAATGAAGGACATTTCGATATCGATCTGGGTGAATTCTGGCTGGCGATCGGCGCGTAAATCTTCGTCGCGAAAGCAACGAGCGATTTGAAAATAACGATCATATCCAGAGATCATCAGAAGCTGCTTCAGTGTTTGCGGAGACTGCGGTAAAGCATAGAACTCACCAAGGTTTACGCGAGAGGGAACGAGGTAATCGCGCGCACCTTCTGGTGTGCTTTTATACAAAATCGGTGTTTCGACCTCTAGAAAGCCGTTTTCAGAAAAATATTGTCTCACCATCTGCAAAGCTTTGTGCCTTACAATCAAATGATTTTGTAAGCGAGGACTACGCAAATCTAAATAACGGTACTTTAAGCGAAGGGTTTCACTGACATTTTGATCATCAATCTGGAAGGGAGGCGTCACTGATTCGTTCAATATTTCGCAGCGAATGGCTTCGACCTCAATTTCACCGGTCTTGATCTTTTTGTTCGTCATCCCATTTGGACGTTCACGCACTATACCCTCAAGGGCGATGACAAACTCACCACGAAAATTCTTGGAACTGGAAGTTGCCTCTTTATTTGGGTCCAGAACTACTTGAACGATTCCTTCGCGATCACGCAAATCTATAAATACTAAGTTTCCATGATCTCGACGGGAGTCAACCCACCCCGTCAATACGACCTTTTGACCAGCCATGGCTTTGGTTACCTGTCCACAATAATGAGTTCGTTTCAGCTCAGATATAAACTTCACGTCCTACTCCCCTTCTTTTGGCATTATGCTTCATTTCGATTGATGATCCCCGAGCTTCTCATGAGAGCGTTTTTCAGTCAAAACTCTTCTCTAACAGGCTCGAAAATAGCGCCTTAAATCGGATTCCATGTCACGTCAGATCCTTTTGCTAAACCCAAATAGAGTCGTTATAATCAAACACATCCATGGAGGAAGCCGTGCCAAAATTCAAAGTAGAGACCCCCTCGTCACTTAGTCCCCAAGAGACCTTTGTAAAAATTAAAACCTTTTTGGAAACCACCGACGATCTCAAAAAAATCGACTCGCATATTGTTTGTTCATTCGAAGAGTCGAAGCTCAAAGGTCAAGCCAAAGGAAAACAGTTTAAGGCAGATATAAGTATCCTCCCAAGTAATCCCCAGTGCATGGTGAGTGTAGAAATTGAAATACCGCTACTCTTGACGCCTTTAAAGGGTAAAATCCAAGAAAGTCTTCAACGTAAACTCAAAAAGGCCCTTGCCTAAGTATAAAGTAAGCCAAACTATGACTGAGAAGAAAACAACCACACGAACTCAAAACGTACGCAAAGAGGACCGCTCAGCAGTCAAATCCAATACTACTGCCGAGAGCCTATCCGAAAGCTCAGTCAGCCGAGGCGTGAAAAAGTCGAATGCGGGGGCTTCCTCCTCGGAGGTCGCGCAAGCGAGACAACCGGGCAATAAGGGATCACTGAGTTCTAGAACAAGATCTAAGCCCACTGCTGCCAAAAAGAGCAATGGGCAATCACCTTCTCGGAAATCAAATCCGCCTCACGACACAATCGATCAAGTTCGTTCGGTCACGGCAGAACTTGTGAGCGAAGATTTCGAGCCGGCGCTGTCTGAGCATGAAGTTGAGAGTCAAGACGAATGGCACGTAGAAACAGATGCCGCTGAGGCTTCGGAGGCTTCGATCGATGCCGATGAAATCCCTAAGAATCAGACTTCATCTAAAGCCTTGGCAACTGCCGACCCAATGTCGCTCTATTTGGCATCGATCCAAAAATACCCTCTTCTGAGTCGCGAGGAGGAACAAAAACTCGCAACCAAGTACTATGAAACCAAAGATCCTTCAGCTGCGCAGGCCCTGGTCACTGCTAACCTACGCTTTGTGGTAAAGATTGCTGCAGAGTATTCCAAATTTGGAGCTAAGTTGATCGATTTGGTTCAAGAAGGCAATGTGGGATTGATGCATGCCGTGCGTGAGTTCAATCCTTACAAGGGAGTACGCCTTATTACCTATGCCGTTTGGTGGATTCGCGGCTATATACAAGAATACCTAATGCGGCAGTACTCGCTTGTGCGCATTGGGACCACTCAAAATCAACGCAAACTTTTCTATCAACTCAAGCGCGAAAAAGAATCTCTGGATGCCCTTGGCGAAACTCCCGACTATAAACAGCTTGCCGAAAAGCTGGGAATTCCCGCTGAGGAGATCCAAGAAATGCAGAGTCGCCTCTATGGAAGAGACGTAAGTTTGGATCGGCCACTCGACGACGAAACCAAGGCCACATTGGGAGATTTACAGAAAAACAAAGATGCCATGATGTTGGATGAAGACTTAGCACTTCGAGAACAACTGGCCCTCTTAAAAGAAAAAATTGATGAGATCCGCCCGGAGCTTTCCGCAAGGGAACTTATCATCCTCGATGAGCGCCTATTGGCTGACGATCCACTCACTCTTCAAGAGATTGGAGAAAAGTACAAAATAACTCGCGAAGCTGTTCGACAGATGGAAGTCCGAGTGGTTAACAAAATAAAAAAGAAATTTCTGGGCAACGAATAGCAATCAATTAGCCCTCAGTAGGCATGCAGATTAAGGCTACTCGGATAGTGGCCTTTCCGATGGCATCTGTACTAAAGTATTCATTTGATAGAATTTTCTAATTTTCAATCAACCAGTGGACTTTACGCCATTCCAATTTAAAAGTTGGGGCTCGCAGGAGACTTTGAGATGGTAAAGTTATTAGTAGCTCTTTTGATTCTGATCGCAAGACCTGCTTCCGGAGCCAGCCTTGAGGTCTCCGTTCCCCAAATATTCGAAAAACAAAAATCTATTTTGCAAGCAGAGCGCCAAGGTTCCTTTTGGCACTATCCCATGTACATGGGATTGCAGATCACCAGCCAACTGTGGTTGGTGTCAAATTGGTTAGAACGGGTCGATCCCAAATGGGACTTAAATCGATTTAAAGAACTCCTCCTATCAACTCAAATGCCCGATGGGTCGTGGCAGTATGTAGGAGATATTAACAATCCCAGCGGAGACATTGACGCCACGGTCTTGAACTACTGGGCCCTAAATTCCGCATCAATGAACTTTATTTACTGGATCGCGGATTTAAACCGCGCCCCATTGGAAGTTACTTAGAAAGAGCCAGTAATCGTGGCTTGGCTCTTGAAATTTTTCGCGCCCAAAGACCCAATGGCAGTTGGGGCGGTGGCGTTGCTTCGACGTTGATCAGCCAAATGAGCTTACAACATGCCGGCGAGGCCTTTCCCAGATTAAAAAGCACCTTTGCTATAGCGATTGAAATGGGACAACGATTTAACTCCACACGCACTTTGGAATCGAGAGACTCTGCGTACTTGGGGGTCGCTGTTGATGGTCGCTATTGGGACACGGCCTTTGTCTGTCAAACCCTAGCGGACTTGGGTGTTGACCAGAAAGAGCTTCAAACCTCGGCACAGGCCCTTTTGAAAATGCGTGATTCGTCAGGAGGTTATGCCTTTGGAATCGACTTTGAAAATACCGATATGGACAACGATGACACGGCAGAGGTTTTATTGTTCTTCAAAAAGATTGGTTTTGGCGGAGAACACATTTTAGAGAGTTTACGATGGCTCGTCGAAATGCAGAATGATGATGGGGGCTGGGGAGCTTTTAGTAAAAACAATGTGGGCAATTGGTTTCTGCGAAAGAATGCCCGTACCTTAGAAACGACCGTTGATCCTTTCGATGAGAGCTCTGCCGATGTCACAGCCCATGTCCTAGAGGCGTTAATGGCCTTCAAGGAGTATTCTGATTTAACAGCAGTGATTGGCCTTCGCAGAGCCGGCGTTGACCGACATGACCTCACTTTGGTGAAAGCCGATGAATGGATCAAAGGCTGCCAAAATAGTGATGGTGGTTTTGGTGAAACATTTTCCAGTTATGCCAACCCTTGGCTAAAATGCAAAGGACTAAGCACACCAACGCAAACGGCGTGGGCCCTGTTAGCATTGTTGGAAACCAACGACTGGTACCATCCCGCCGTCACAAAGGCCGCGAAATTTTTGGTATCGAACTATCAAGATTCAGCAGGATGGGTGGATGATTCAGTGGTTGGTACAGGCCAACCCTTCTCTATGCCAATGCAGTACCCAGTTTATGCAAAGGTTTTCCCGACCCTGGCCCTCACTCAATTTCTTTAGCGAATGGAACAGGGCTATCAGTAACAAACACTAAGCCATTTAAACAATATCAAGTTCGCCGGAGCTCAACACCTGAGTGAGCTTGGCACGGAGCCTTTGAACAGCTTGTGCGTGAAGTTGAGAAACCCGACTTTCTGTCACTCGAAGAACCTGACCAATTTCTTTGAGGCTGAGTTCTTCATAATAATAGAGAGAGAGAACCATTTTCTGACGCTCGGGCAACTCCTCAATCGACTTTGAGACCACTTCTTTTACCAATTTTATGTTCAGCTGATTGAAAGGACTTGCAAGCTTACACCCTTCGAGAAGATTGAGAATCGATTTCTTATCATAATCACTAAAGGATGGCGATTCATCAATAGACAACAAACTCACTGGCTTCGTTTGGTTGATCAGATCATGATACTGCTCTACCGTGACACCCAGTGCGGAGGCCATTTCTTCTTCAGTCACCTCACGACCGTATTCCGCAGACAACTGAATTTGTTTACGATCGATGAGCTTCGCCTTATCGCGAATGGATCGTGGGATCCAATCCTGCGAACGCAATTCATCTAGAATCGCACCACGAATTCGAAACTCTGCGTAAGTTTTAAATTTATTGTCGCGAGTAGGATCATATTTATCGATAGCATCCATCAATCCAATAACGCCGGCAGAAATCAAATCATCGAGTTCAATATTGGAAGGCAAACGAACAGCGATTTTTTGAGCGATGAAGCGAATGAGCGGGGCGTACTCCATAATAAGTCGATCTTTTTGCTGCGAACTCAATCGCGAAGGATCTTCTTTATATTTTTTTAAAAGCGCCGAATGCTTCGACATGCTTAATTCCCCCATTGATTCCTCATTCGCTTTTGCAAGGTAACTCGTCTCTCAAGATACCATTTTGAGATAGACACAGAAAGTCCAAATAAAATCATGCCAAACCTACAACTTGGGACCAAAGTAATTGCAAGCCCTTAGATTGGTTCACCACTGTACGTTCGTCCAATAGTTGGACACTGATTTCTCGAATATTCTGAGCCACCGAATCAGCCGACTGGTCTCTCATTATGAGACGCCGGTGCAAACCTGCCTTTCTCAGCGCATTTTCGAAGGGTACCGCACCAAGATAATCAATGCTCACATTGAGGAATCGATGAACCACTTCGGAAAACCGTTTATACAGCAATAAGCCTTCTGATTGATCCCGTGTGAAATTACAAAGTATAGAAAACTTTTTTACTTTATGGATCTGATTGAGCACCTTGATAAGCGCGTAGGCATCGGCAAAGCTGGAAGGATCTGGAGTGATCACAACTACAGGCTGATCAACTGAAGCATTGAGGTAGAGAACATGCTCAGAAATACCAGGAGCCGTATCGACCAAAAGATAGTCATAGCGTTGAGCGACTCGGTCCATGGCATCAAGTAGATTGCGACGTTCATAGGCGTTAAAGTGGTTAATCTCAACCAAGCCACTACCTCCTGGTATTAAATCCACTCCAGGTAGAACTCTAGTCACAACCTCATCAATAGAAGACTCTCCCTTTACGACATCAATGATATTTTTATCTGCCGTGGCTCCAAACAAGATGTGAAGGTTTCCCATGCCAACATCCCCGTCAAACAGTAGAACTTTCTTACCTTGAAGCGAGAGTTCCTGAGCGATGTTAGAAATGAGGGTCGACTTTCCGACACCACCTTTTCCTGAGGTGACACTAATGCTCTTTGTTAACCGCATTTGAGATAAACCCATTCATAATCCTTTCAATAAATTCAGAGATCCATTTGGTAAGAAAAATTAGTTTCGGACTGATGACCTAAAAGCAGGTCGATGATTCGTTCTTTGGTTGCGCTTTCAAAATCTTCAGGAACTCGAGGCCCAATACCGAACGAATGAAATGGTTTACCCACTGAGGCCTGAAAATTCACCAGCACCCCATGTTGAAATGACTCATCAAGTGCCGTAAAAATCACATCATCAAATCCAATGCTGGCAAATCGCTTCCCGAGTTCGATCGCATCTTGGTCTTTTGACGTCGCTGAAATGACCAAATGGACCACTGGCTTTAAATAACCAGGCGGAAGCAATTGTTTAAGCTTTTGCAATTCGTCAGAATTGCGAAAACGAACTCCCGGAGAGTCCACCAAAATTTTGTCAAAGTGCGCTGACTCCTCAGCGACAACCTCCCACTGAGAATAGTCACTAACCACCATGAAGGGAATATTCAAAATTTGAGCGTAAATCTTTAGCTGTTCACTAGCGCCAAACTTTTGTGTATCGGTGGTTAAAATGGCCACGCGTTTATGCTCATTCATTGCAAGGTGAGCTGCCATCTTAATAAGTGTCGATGTCTTACCATGCCCTCCAGCTCCAATAAATACTTCCACTTTACTGGATGCGGAAGAAGACGCGACTTCCAACCGATTGGCTAGAGCCTGCGCTATGAGCCCATGTATGAAGGATGTTTGTTTATAAGAGGATTCCGGGAGTTTTTCCTGAACCTCTTTTAAGATCTCCACGGCCAGACTTTTTGTTAAACCTGCCCCAAGTAGTTTTTCGTACATGGGAGCTAGTTCATAACGAAGACCGTACTCCGAACCCGGATGCCCCTTGATGATGGTCTGAGGAACGTTTTCGAAATTTTTGAAAATCTCCTTCAGGCTGCTTATTTCACTCTGTAGTACCTGAAGTTGGGGATCCACCGTAGCTCCCCGAGCGGCGGCCGATTTGTCTGCCATTGTTTTTTCGGCAAGAGCTCTTTCTGCTTGCATCGCTTTCCATGCCTTCTGGGCGGCGACCTTTAATTTTTCATTGGCACCGTTGGGAGCGGCCGCTGGCTCAACGTCATCTTCCATGTCAATGTATCGCTGGCTGCGATTTACGGGGCCCGTCGATTTCGCCACAGGAATCGTAGTTTTGGCCGGAACAATGGGGGCGTCTTTTCTCGCCGTGGCTTTTTCAATCAACTCACGATGGGCTTTGGCAGAACCACGATGAAGTTTGTCGCGCACATCCGCCGGCATTCGCGCCTCAACCACCATTTTTTTCTGCAAACTCTGTTGTTGAATCGCCGCTGTGATCTCAACACTCCCCTCGCCGACCAGTCCGTAGCGTTTGCTATTATCACGAGCAGCAATGATAATGGCTTCTGGCCCCATCTCGGCCTTCACCATCTCCAGAGCCTCTTTCATACTTCTGGCTTCGAACTTTTTAACGACCATTTCCTAGCTCCACTATTGATACAGATTTAACGTTCACATCACTCGTAAGTTCACTATGCGAAAGAACCACCAACTGCGGTATAAATCGGTGGGTTAATTTGAATAAATGCCGACGTGCCGTCGGACTGGTAAGTAGTATTGGCTGGCCCGCTATCTCTGGATGCATATCGACCGCCCGGGCTATGGATGAAATCATTCGAGAGGCTGATTGAGGGTCCATCACCAACTGCACACCTTGTTCTGTTTGCAAAAGCGAATTCGCAATGAGCTCTTCGAGTGAGGGGTGGAGTGACAAAACGGGAATTGTATTTTCTTCGTTTCGATATTTGGAACTAATGGCGCGTGCAAGGCTCTTGCGCACAGATTCTGTAAGCACCTCAATATCTTTAGTCTTGGGAGCCTCATCAGCCAAAGTTTCAAAAATTGTCAGCAGGTCACGAATAGAGACTTGCTCTTTGAGGAGATTTTGTAGAACCCGAACCACAGATCCCAGCGGAAGAATATCTGGAATAAGCTCCTCAACCACTTTGGGATGGGTCTTTTTGAAGTTCTCAACCAATTGCGAGGCCTCTTGGCGACCCAGCAGTTCATGGGAGTGCGTTCTTATAACTTCCGTAATGTGAGTTGCCATCACAGTCGGTAAGTCTACCACCGTGTATCCAGAGTTCTCAGCGTCTTCCTTCATTTGTGGTGAAATCCAAAGGGCATCCAAGCCAAATGCCGGCTCCTTGGTTTTAATGCCATTGATCGGTGCAATCACAGTCCCAGGGTCCATTGCAAGAAGTGCATCAGGTCGAAGTTCTCCTCCGGCCACCTTATTGCCCTTCACCAATAGACGATACTCACCGGCGGCCAATTGCAAATTATCCCGGATGTGAATACTAGGAACCACGATACCAAGATCCAATGCAAATTGTTTACGAATTGAAACGATCCGTTCAAGCAGGTCACCGGATTGGTCCGAATCAACAATGCTGATCAAACCATAGCCAACTTCGAGCTCCACCAAATCCAATGGTAGGAGGTTCTCGATGTTTTCTTTAACCGGACCTTTAACAGTTTCAGCCTCAGCTTTTCTCTTGATGTCAGCCTCTTCAACTTGATAGCGATTCACGATCCATGCGACACCACCCATGAAAATTCCAATCAATAGAAACGGAATGGTTGGAAGTCCGGGAATAAGGGCCAACAACCCAAGAACGGCACCAGTGATGGCGATCGCTCTCGGATTCAACAATAGCTGTTTAGCCAATTCTGTCCCCATGTTCTCGCCGGTTCGGGAACTTCGAGTCACAACAGTACCGGCAGCCGTCGAAATGATCAGAGCGGGAATTTGCGCTAACAGACCGTCACCAATAGTCAGCATAGTATAGTTTTTGGCAGCGACCGCTATATCGAGGTTGCGCTGAAGAACCCCGATCAGGAGTCCACCTAGAATATTTACTACGGTAATGACTATCCCTGCGATAGCGTCACCGCGCACAAATTTGCTGGCACCATCCATGGCCCCATAAAAATCGGCCTCAGCTTCAATCTCTCTACGCCGCCGCCGTGCCTCCTGCTCATTGATGATTCCAGCGTTAAGATCAGCATCAATGGACATTTGTTTACCTGGCATAGCATCCAAAGTGAAGCGCGCGGCCACTTCCGCCACGCGGCCCGCACCTTTGGTGATAACAACAAAGTTAATCACCACAAGAATTACGAAGACAATAAACCCAATGACATAGTTATTCCCGATCACGAAATCGCCGAAGGCATGAATCACTGCACCAGCAGCACCGGGACCTTCATGACCCCTCGAAAGGATAACCCGTGTCGTGGCCACATTGAGCGATAATCGAAAGAGTGTTGTAATTAACAGAAGTGATGGAAACACGCTGAAATCCAAAGCCTTAGTCACATAAATTGAAATCAATAAAATCAGAATGCTGATGGCTAAGGAAAACGTCAGTGCTACATCCAACATGAAGGAAGGCATTGGAATAATCATCACCGCCATAATTCCAAGCAAGCCTATGGCAACCAATAGGTCGGTATTTTTGGTGTACTTCTCAAATCGTTTAAGAAATTGAAACAGCTGCTCCATCTATCTCAACACCTTTCGTTTTAACTTGTAAACATAAGAGAGAACCTCAGCCACGGCTACATACAGGTCTCTTGGAATCACTTGACCAATCTTCATAGTTTTAAAAATAGTTCGAGCGAGAGGTTTGTTTTCAACAACAGGAATATTGTGTTCTCTGGCAAGAGCCTTGATCTTTTCCGCCACATAGTCAGCGCCCATGGCTATAACCTGCGGCGCCGGAGTTGTATTGTCATACTTTAAGGCGACCGCGATGTGAGTGGGGTTCGTGATAATCACATCGGCTTTAGGAACATCTTGCATCATTCGCCGTTGGGCCACTTCACGCTGAAGGCGCCGAATCCGTGATTTGATCATCGGATCCCCTTCACGACTTTTGTGCTCTTCTTTGACTTCCTGCTTAGTCATCATCATTTGTTTTTCGAGATCCCAGCGTTGAAAGAAGTAGTCTGCGGCCGCCAGCACAAAAAACAGACCCGATACAGAGCCAAGCAAGACTCCGACTTTATTGCCAAGGTAGGTAAGAGTTGTATCTACGGACTGCTCCATCAAGCGTGGCATCCTGATCACTTCAGACTTAAAGACCAAGTAAATGACAAGACCCACCATTGAGAGTTTAGCGATGGCTTTAATAGCTTCGACGACACTTTTAAAGCTAAAAATACGTTTGAAACCACTGAGTGGATCAATTTTTTCGAGTTTTGGACCAAGAGCATCTTCAACCTGCATGAAACCAATTTGCACGACAATTGAAAACGCCGCGACCGCCGATATCACAATTCCGATTGGTAAGAACATTTCTAGAATGGATTTTCCCGCAAGAATGGTCATTTTTTTAAGATCATCATGAGCAAGGGACTGCAGCAACCCCTCCCCAAAGAAGATATTGAAGAGCGAAACCGTGTGACGCATAAAATAGCGTCCCGTAAAGTAAACTAAAAAGAAGCCGAAAAGCATTACGACAGCGGAAGCGAGTTCACGCGTTTGCGCCACTTGCCCCCTCTTTCGAAACTCTTCACGTCGCGCTTGCGTTGCTTCTTCCGTTTTCTCGCCAGCGTCTTCAGCCACCTACATCTCCTTCATTATTCGGAACAGATGTTCTCCCATCTCTCTTTCCATCTCATGCACGCCTTCCAGAAAATATGGAAGTGTCACAAAAATGACAAAAAGACCGATAATGATTGTTAGATGCAAACTTGTTACCAACACATTTATTTGCGGCACAACTCGACCAATGACCCCCATTGATACCTGAGTTAAGAAGAGTGCCACGACTATGGGAGCGCTAATTCTAAGACCAAGAGATAGGATATCACTCCCCATGACTGCAGCACTTTTGACACCCTCCAACTTCAACATGTCAAAAGACATGGGTAGCACCCGAAAACTCTCGTTGATTGCAGTCAACAGAATATGATGCCCATCGAAACCTAAAAATAAAAGCATCGCCAAAGTTACATGAAATTGCTCCAGCGTATTCGACTGTGTCCCTTCCATTGGGTTAAACATCTGTGCTGCAGAGAGGCCTAACGAGGTGCTCATGATCTGGCCGGCAACATTGATCGACATAAAGTATAATCTCGCGATCGACCCGAGAATGATTCCAATGAGAACCTCTCGAAATGCCAACCACATTATACCCGAATTCAAATCACCTGCGAAATTGGCATTGTTGACTTTAACTGACGGAAACAAAACGATTCCCATCACGAGTGACAACAAGACTTTCGTTGAGTTCGGAACGCTCTGAATTCCAAAAATCGGAAAGCTCGAAATGAGAGCGGTAATTCGCAAAAATGTAAGAACAAAAAGCAAAATCTCTGTTTCCGACCATTGATAAATGGATGGCATCTCCGCCCCCTAGTTTTCCCTTATTCGCGAACAATCTCTGATATATTCTCAAACAAATCAGTCGTGTAATTGCTCATCAAATCAAGCATCCAAGGTCCTGCCAAAACCAAAACAATTCCAACGACCAGCATTTTTGGGATAAAGCTCAAGCTCGATTCATTGATCTGTGTGAGGGCCTGAAAAATACTGACAACAAGACCAATGACCAGGGTGCTCACAAGAATGGGAGCCGCAACAAAGGCCGTCGTTTTCATTGCTTCTTGTGCCAACCTTAGCACTAGATCTTCAGTCATCTTTCACCTCTTAGCTTTGCCCTAGAATTTCCATTCAACCAAAACTTTTTACCATTGAACCGATGATCAATCCCCACCCATCAACAACCACAAACAACATGACCTTGAGGGGGAGAGAAATTACTGTCGGTGGCAACATCATCATACCCATGGCCATTAAACTGCTCGCCGCCACCATATCGATCACCAGGAAGGGCAAGAAAATGATAAAACCAATCAGAAACGCTGTTTTCAATTCGCTCACAATAAAAGATGGTATCAGCACCATCGTTGGCACATCCGCACGAGTCTTAGGGGTTTCGATATGAGCGAATTTGAGAAAAAGACTTAAGTCCGCATCACGGGTTTGATTAAACATAAAACGGCGCAATGGAGAAATAGCGACGTCAAATGCGGCCTCTTGGCTGATATGCCCCTTTAGGTACGGCTGCAGACTTTTTTCGTTAATCTCCGTAAATGCTGGGCCCATGACGAAAAAAGTCAAAAATAAGGACATCCCAACAATCAATTGGTTTGGTGGCATTTGTTGCAAACCAAGCGCCTGGCGCAAAAACGATAAAACGATGATAATGCGAGTAAAGCCTGTCATCATGATTAAAATGGCCGGCGCCAAGGTCAGCACCGTCAAGATCATTAAAATCCGAATCGCATTAACCATCTCATTTGGATTATCAACACTTTTAAAACCTAAATTGACGGTGGGTAGAGTCACTTGAGCTTGCGCCACTCCGATGCCAACAAAACTGACCAGAACGCTTCCACAGATGAATTTCAGCAACCATGGAATCTGAAAATTCCGGCTTTGTTTTGCCATCATATCATTCTCCTCAGCATAGGAATTTTTTGCGTCAGAGTTGTCTTCACTGCTGGCCCGAATGAAAATTCCTCATCAGATATCATTTCATTGGCATTTTCAAGATCGGCCTCAGGTTTTTTTCGATTCAAATTTACGGAAGGTGCTTGTTGCCTGAGGGCGTCCGCAAAGTTTTCAGTTGAAACCTCAGGAAGATCCTCGTCCAGAAGGGAGAGCGTTTTAATCAAACTAATCTGCGATTCAGTGATGCCCAAAAGTAGTGATTCCCCTGCTACTCTCACAACCGCCAAGGTCTTTTTGGGCCCTAAGTGGAATTGGGTTATGACCTTAATCTTCATTACTGATTCTGGGCCATTCACCATTTTACTTCGGTTTTTCAACCACCAAATTAAGTAGGCACCCAATGCGATGACACTAACAACCATAAAGGAAATTTTACCGAGTCCTGATGATTCACTCGTAGGCCCCTCTTTCTTTTCAAAAAGAGGAATTTCTTTTTCATCTTTGATAGGCGCTGTAGTTTGTGGTGTCTCGCTCACCTTTGTGGCATCATTGACCGCAGTCGCTGGCATCACTCCAGGAGCGGGCGTTTTGTTCCAAAGTGGAGGCAGAACTTCTATAATCAACCCTTTACCTAATCCCTCAAGCGCCAAATTCTCTTTCATCTGCAGAGCTTGCACATCCAAAAATTGAATCTCCACAGACGCTTCTTTGTCTTTCGTCGACGAAACCTTTAACCCACCAATGAAATCGACCTTGGTTTCAAGAGCTGGAAGGTTTTTTCGAACTTCGGTATCAGGAATAGAAAGCACGAGGCTGCGCTCAACGAACTGAATCCCAACTTTATTTGGATCGACCACATCATCAAATTGCAATTCTAGACGAAACACATCCTGATCGCTTGAGGTTGTTGCCGAAAGAAGTCGACCCGACGCCCATAGTTGACACTGCAGAAATACAACTAAAAAACTAATGATATATTTAATTTGCATCGAGGCATCCTCCGAATTGAGTCCCTTAATTTAACTTAACTGTTCCACTCGTTCTGACTGAGAAATGATATCTGTCAAACGAACTCCAAATTTTTCGTTTACTACGACGGCTTCACCACGGGCTATCAGCTTATCGTTCACATAAACTTCAAGGGGTTCTCCAGCGAGCTTGTTCAACTCAATAACACTGCCTTGCGCCAAGTTAATCAACTCCCGCACTGGCATCCTAGTGCGGCCTAGCTCCACTGAAACCTTCAGGGGAATATCTAGAATCATCTGGAGATTCCGGTCTCTTTTTTCATCACCAAATGGAGAACCGCCGTCATCGTGTCCAGCGTTTTGCCCGCCTCCACCACTACCCATTTCGTTGCTTTCAGCGGCAAGTTTTTCTGCCAAACTATCTAAGCTGTCACCCATTTTAATCCTCCATCAATTTTCAATAAAACGTGTCAGTTGTACGGCTACGGAACCATGATGAACTCCGTAAAGACCTTTGAATTTGGGAACACCTTCAACTTGTATGTTGAACTCTCCACTCGCATCTTGGTCGAGCGGAATGACATCGCCAGTCTTAAGTTCCATCAGTTCTGACAGACTGATTTCTGACTCCCCAAGGTTCACTTTCATCTCAACGTGCGTATTCATAAGTTGTTCTTTTATAATCTCATACCAAAGCTTACGATCTGTCTGATCTGATTCAACCTGAAATCCCGTTGATAATTTTTGTTTAATTGGTTCAATGGTCGCATAGGGAATCACAAGAGTGATAGTTCCATTCGCATTTTCCAGTTCGACATCAAATGTCGTAGCAATCACCACATCTGTTGGCGGTACAATACCAACGAACTGAGGATTAACTTCCGTTCTCTGAAAACTACAATCGATCTTTTCAATCGGTGCCCAGGCCGCTTCCAAATCATCAATGGCTAAATCGACAATTTTTCGAACAATCGCTAATTCAATTTGAGTAAAGTCTTTGCCTTCAATTTTTGTGTAGGGGCGATCCGCTCCACCAAAAAAACTATCCACTAACGCGTAGGCGAGCTTGCTTTCAATGACAAAAAGACTCGACCCCCGCAAAGCATTAAACCTTAATACACTCATACAAGTCGGCATCGGAAGAGTATTCACAAACTCGCCAAACTTTAGAAAGTCTGTACTTGCCAGATTTAAAGTAGCGATCTTTCGAAGTGCTGACGACAAGCTGATACGAAAAGAACGCATAAACTTTTCGTAAATGACCTCCAACTGAGGTAATCGTCCCCTGATGATTCTGTCCTGGCTGGTGAGATCATATACAACAACGACTTTATCATCAGCGCCTGAGGAGTCTGCAGACGCGCTGACTTTGCCGCCACCGGAGCTAGCTCCACCGGAACTCGCCGGAGCAGCAGTACTTCCACCACCCCCAAAGTCTCCCTCAGAAACGGCGGCTAAGAGTGCATCAACTTCACTTTGACTGAGAACCTGATTCATTTCATTCTCCCTAGTTGTACATGAATTCAGTGAAGTAGACTTTTCGAATTTTTCCTTTGGTTAGAAAACCACTCACGGTGTCGCGAATTTCATCGCGGAGAGCATCTTTTCCTTCCTTATTCGAAACAGCTTCATAATTTTTACTTGAAAGAATGATAATGATAATATCTCGAATCTGTGCCGAGCGCGCTTCAATTTCGTCTTTGACTTTGTCATTGTCGACTTCAAACTCTAAAGTTACCCGTGCTAATCTTCGGCCACGTGACCCGGCCAGATTTACAACAAAGGGTTCAAGTCGAATCATTTCCTTTACAAAATTCATCTCCGCTTTGGCATCTTCCGCTTGAGCTTCATGCTCTCCTTTGATCACATGTTCGATTTTGGGTTCAGCGGCTTCCTTCTTCTTCCCCATGTAAAGCATAAAGCCAACAACTCCAACCACGGCCATATTAATAATTGATAAAAGAATAAATAGTGTTGGTTTAGAATTTTTAGGAGCCTGACCGCCCCCTTGAGCTTCTGCTTTTTCTTCAGCCACAAAATCCCCCTGTCCTATGAACATCACCTGTGTGGGCACGATAAAATGTGCCACCATACCGACATGACATTTGAAGACAGAGCAACTTAGATGCCAACCCGACAGAAGATCTGAAACCAGATCAGATCTCGTCTGAAGTCGCCGAATCTGGTTATTTTTTACGACCTTGGTTTTGCACCAATGTCACTTTTTTGACTCTACAATTTTTATTAACTTATGGATTCGTGATTATTTTGACGATTTCCTCATGAATTAACGAATTACTAGACAGAATGGACTTTTGCCATGGATCGTACAATCCTCCGCCAAAGGTCGAATTGCGACCCCCTGCCTCTTCAACCAGAAGTTGCCCAGCGGCCACATCCCAAGGACTTAAATCCTGCTCCCAAAAGAAATCAAAGACTCCAGACGCGACCATACACAGATCAAACGCAGCAGAACCTGGCCTTCTTATGCCGCGAGTTTTTCCTACTACTCGTTCGAAGATCCCAAGCTGGGTGGACAATACCTCGGGACGTTCTGCATTAAAGCCGGTTGCAGCTAAACACTGGTTAGTGAGCTGAGTTCGACTGACCTGAATAGTATGACCATCCATGTAGGCACCTTTACTGCGGTGGGCCCAATAAGTGTTGTTTAACATTGGCACATCAATGACGCCGACAACGGGTTGGCGGTTGACCACCAAAGCAATGCTTACACAAAAGATAGGAAACCGGTGCACATAGTTAGTGGTACCATCCAACGGATCTACCACCCAGATGCCCTTGCGATCATCTTGATTGATCTTATTTGGATCAGCATAAGCTTCTTCTTCTCCTAGAAATCCATATTGGGGGCAAGCATCTTGAAGATGGGTTTTAATTGCCAATTCGGCAGCGCGGTCGGCTTCACTGACCAACCCAGCCTGATGTTTGAATTCCACCTGTGAGAGTCGACCGAAGTGATCCAAGAGAACTGTTCTCGCCTTTTGTGCGGCCTGCCGAGCTGCAATCAATTCTGCTTCAAAATTTATCAAGCCATCCTCCTCTTCAATAGAGGCTCCGCAAAACTTCCTTGCTGAGCCTCCACCTTCATCACAAACAAACACTTCAATGATCTGCATCATCACCTGGACCAAAGTTTGTAGTCAAACCAATTAAGATATTTGAACTTGGGTCCTCCAATCAATCAGGTTAAGATTCTCCATAGGGAAAAGCCCTTCAGTATAATAGGAGAATGGATCATGGCTGACTATAAATCTTCAGGTACAG
>JBILOD010000206.1:0-7034 GCA_044374645.1 Pseudobdellovibrionaceae bacterium
ACTACATCACGAAGTTCAAACTCAATGACGTTTTCAAACTTACCTTCATCACCCTGAGCAACGGCAATAATTTTATCTTGCGGTTGAATAAGTCCGGACCGAGCTGCGGCCCCCCCTGGCACCAGGGCTTCAACCACGGTGAATCCGTCTTGTGAGCTCAGTGTCGCTCCAATTCCCTCAAGACTGAGACTCATTTGAATATCAAAATCTTCTTCTACCTCACGAGAGAAAAAACTGGAGTGTGGATCTAAAGAGCGCGCAAAACTATCTAAATAATCGGCATAAATATCACCCTGTTTTTTCTCTTGGGTGCGTTTTAAAAGTCGCTCATAGTTACGAACAACGTTTCCACGGGCTTCTTCCAAAGGCATATCAGTGATGAGGTAATTGGCGACCTGAAAGTGGATGTACTTGCGCAAAAATTCATTGATCTCAGCTGGGGATTTACCATAAGGACGTTTATCGGGATCGAATTCAAATTCAATGGTTGAATCCACTTTAAATTTGTCATCGAGAAGTTTTTTCGCAAAATCCACTCTCTCTGTCACTCGCTCAACATAACGCTTTTGAATTTGATCCAGGAACCCACATTCGTGGTTTTTGACTTGATCAAAAACTTTACCCATCAATTGGCGAATGTAATCAACATCCCCTTGAGTAAAAAAGATCTTAGTCGGATCAAGACGCTTAATATACTGTTCAATGAGGTGATCTCTCACCTTACTATCAGCATCGTGAATCGAAATATGCTGATCCAAATACCCTTTTTGAATCGGAAAAAGAAATTTACAGCTGAGCCCTTCCTCAAGTAACTGTGCTCGGCAAGAAGAGATGTTAATAAACAAAAGACAACTAAGGCCAATAATGGTCAAAAAATACTTCATGGGTGCCCCTTTAAACCGCCAACTTAGATAGGCTCTAAACCTTTTACCAATAAACTATCAGATTCGGCAAACAAACTAAATTCATTTATTTAATCGAGACCTTAGCTTAGCAGCGAAGTCCTGCCAAAGGTATCGATGTTCGTTGAGGGGAATTGAGTGTTGCATAGACCCTACCTGACTTTTGGAGAGCTCCCGAATCGAATTTAGATGAATCCCGTTAATTGGGACTCATCCAACACTGCAAATCTACGCGTTTCGAGTCGCCGAGGTCTTTGCTTTTTTCAGAACCGTTTTCACTGGTGGCTTTTTAGCAACGGCCGCAGTCTGTTTTTTTGCTACTTTTTTTGTCGCCTTAGACTTAACCGAGGCTTTAGCTTCTACCACGGCCTTTGTCGTTACTTTTTTAGTTGTTAATTTTTGAGCTTTGGCCACCGCCTTAGGCTTTTTGCTTTTAGCAACAGTCACGGAACCCATTAATTCCACGGCTCTTTCCAATGTCATTTCATCGGGAGTGACGCCCTCTGGAAGTGACTGGTTCTTTTTACCCATCTTAAGATACGGTCCATAGGGGCCGTTCACCACTTGAATATTCT
Source organism: Pseudobdellovibrionaceae bacterium (assembly GCA_044374645.1). Classification (GTDB taxonomy): domain Bacteria; phylum Bdellovibrionota; class Bdellovibrionia; order Bdellovibrionales; family Bdellovibrionaceae; genus CAUJGP01. Next base: position 1,478 of record JBILOD010000206.1, read on the forward strand.
CGCCAGAAGTCGGGTGTGCTCCTAACTCCTTTAACACCTGAGAACTTCCTCGCCCCTTTTTAGGCTGATTTAGTAACTCTAATGCCCGCTCAAAGGTGGTTTTAAGAAAGTTTTCGCCCTTCGGAACAGAACGGAAATCACCATCACAAACCACATAGGGTCCGAAGCGGCCAATGCCCACCTTAATGTCTTTTTTCTTCTCAGGGTGCTGCCCTAAGGTTTTAGGTAAACTTAACAAATCTAACGCATCTTCAAATTTAACATTCGCAGGGTCCATGGTTGGTGGCAAAGACACACGTTTTGGTTTTGCGTCTTCGCTGTCGCTTTCACCCAACTGGACGTAAGGACCATAACGACCACTTAAAACGTAAACATTTTGATCCGTTGCAGGGTCTTTACCCAAACTGTCCGCACCTTTTTGTTTTTGTTCAATCCATTTTTCAATCAGATCGGGAGTGATATCAGCGGGGGCTTCTTTTTCAGGAATTGATGCACTCACTGTTTCACCGGCTTTTTTGGTCTCTACATAGGCACCATAACGACCGACTTTGAAGGCATAACCAGGAAGGCCATCCAGAAACACGGAACGAGCCTCTTCAGGATCAATTTTCTCACTCTGAGCATCCACAGTTTCTTTTAAACCCTTTTTGCCAAAATAAACTGAAGACAAATATTTTAAAGACTCCAAATCCCCTTCGGCAATGGTATCGAGAGATTTTTCCATTCCCGCTGTAAAGCCTAAGTCTACGTACTCGGTGAGATATTTTTCGAGGAGTTTCGAGACCACCATCGCGGTAAACGTTGGCACAAGAGCGCCGCCCAATTTACGCACATAACCGCGATCGATGATTGTTCCAATAATTGAAGCATAAGTGGAAGGACGACCAATGCCTTCTTTTTCCATGGTCTGAACCAAGCTCGCTTCTGTAAAGCGCGCTGGTGGCTTGGTTTCGTGTTCAGTCGAGGTTAATTTGTTACACTTTAATAAGTCCCCAACCTTTAGAGCTGGCAAGCGAACTTCACGTTCCGCTAACTCTGCATCAGGATCATCAGACCCTTCTACGTACGCGCGTAGAAACCCCGGAAACTCGATGGTCATTCCAGTGGCATTAAAAATAGCGGCTCCAGATTCAATTTTCACTGTTAATTGCTTCTGACGGGCCTCAGTCATTTGGCTCGCTACCGTGCGCTTCCAAATCAGATCATACAAACGAAACAGCAAACCATCGAGTCCTGTGTCATCAGGGTCAACGAAGGTCTGTCCCGCAGGGCGAATCGCTTCGTGGGCTTCTTGAGCGCCTTTGACTTTTTTGGCGGCGTAATTGATAGGAGCTGGAGGCAAATATTCGGCACCATACTTACCCTTAATACAACTTCGAGCCGCAGCTATCGCTTCTTGTGAAAGAAAAGTCGAATCCGTACGCATATAGGTGATAAAACCTTGTTCGTATAGCTTCTGAGCAATCTGCATAGTTTCTCGAGAACTCAAGCCCAACTTACGGTTGGCTTCCTGCTGCAAGGTCGATGTGATAAATGGAGCCGCTGGTCGACGGGAAACTGGTTTCTCAACAACCTCTTGTACCTTCCAAGAATTAGTTAACAATTCTTTTTCTAGTTTTCTGGCTTGGTTCTCATCAAGCAACAACAAGTCTTTTCCTGCAGCCAACTGTCCCGTCGTTCCATCAAAGTCTTTTCCAGTCGCGATACGTTGCTGCTTGAATGAAAGTAGTGTGGCGCCAAAAGGATTTCGGTCCTTTTCAAGATCAGCCTCCAAACCCCAATAATCAGCTTTCTTAAATTTAATGCGTTCACGCTCACGCTCTACGATCAACTTAACTGCCACCGATTGAACTCGACCTGCTGATAAGCCATAGGCCACTTTTTTCCAAAGGAGTGGCGAAATGGTGTAACCCACTAAGCGATCTAAGATTCTGCGCGCTTCTTGTGCGCGCACCAAATTGTAATCAATCTCACGCGTTTCCTTCAGTGAGCGCTCAATGGCCGGTTTGGTGATCTCATGAAACACCATTCGTTTAATAGGAACTTTGGGCTTAAGCACTTCAACTAAATGCCAGCTGATAGACTCCCCTTCACGGTCTTCGTCCGTCGCAAGGTAAAGTTCGTTGGCGTCTTCGAGTTTTTGTTTAAGTTCACGCACTACTTTTGTCTTGTTCACCGGCACGCAGTAGATTGGCTCAAAATCCTTATCGACGTTGACTCCTAAATGAGCCCATTCCTGTTTTTTGAATTTTTCAGGAATATCTTTAGCGGACTGAGGAAGATCACGAATGTGCCCCATACAGGACTCAACAACATAATCTCGACCAAGAAATTTACGGATAGTTTTCGCTTTTGTGGGAGACTCCACAATCACTAATTTTGTTCCCGCTCCGCTGGTGCCTTGTTTTTTCGCCATCTAGAATTTACCCCAATTTTTGATTGGCTTTGATGCAATCGTTGCTATTATGCCCCGTAGTGGCCATAACAACCTCAAAATGAAACCTTCTCCGTTTTTTCGCAAGATGATTTTTTGTGTAGTGCGGCGTCAAACAGGGAGCGATTATGAAATCCATCAACACATTTAAACATTCACTTCAATTTTTATTCACAGACATTGATGACACTCTCACCGATGAAGGCCATCTTCATGCTGCCGCTTACGAAGCACTCTGGAAACTTTCTGAAGCAGGAATCAAAGTGATTCCTGTGACCGGTCGACCTGCCGGTTGGTGCGAAATGATCGCACGCATGTGGCCTGTCCATGGCGTTGTGGGCGAAAATGGTGCTTTTTATTTTCGCTACTATGACCGAAAAATGCACCGCTACTTTTTTACGGGTGAAAACACCCGACTGCATAATCAGAAAAAACTCGAAATGATTCGCGAAGAAGTGCTCGAAGCGGTGCCTGGTTGCTCCGTGGCTTCCGATCAATTTTGTCGCCTCTTCGATTTAGCCATCGATTTTTGTGAAGACGTACCTGCACTTCCCTCATCGGAGGTGCAAAAAATCGTAAATGTCTTTCATAAACACGGAGCCCAAGCCAAAGTTAGCTCCATCCATGTGAATGGTTGGTTCGGTGACTATGACAAACTCACAATGGTTCTAAAATACCTAGAAAAAGAATGGAATATTTCACCTGAAACAGCCAAAGAAGTGGCAGGTTTTTCGGGCGACTCACCAAACGATGAACCCATGTTTGCCTACTTTCCACACTCATTTGGGGTGGCAAATATTCAAAACTTTATCACCTCGCTAAAAAATCCCCCTCAATATGTCGCCACTCAAAGAGGCGGTAATGGGTTCGTAGAGATTGCAAAACAAATCATTCATTTTCGTTAGACTTAGAAATGCAAACCCTACGGATGGTGTCTCGATATATTATTTAAAAATTATTTTTTGTTGATAGTTCCTTGCAATGCCGCAAATGGATTGTTGAATGGAGATTGGGCCGGACGACGATTTCCTTCATCACGAGGTTTACCGCCACCAAAGCCACCACCCTGTGGCTTACCATGACCACCTGGTCGACTGCCACCCTGAGCATGACGTTCTTGTGGACGTCCACCACCGCCACTTTGCGGAGCTCGGCCACCCTGATGACCAGTTGCGCTTCGCTCACCACGCTGAGGTCTTTCACCTTCTGGGCGAGCGCGGAACATACCTTCAGCAGACCTCACCTTTTGTGCATTTGGATCCAAGATCATTGAAAAGCTGATTTGATTTTTTGCCAAATCAACCGCCAAAACTCGGACCATAACCTGATCGCCCGGATTAACAACTTTGCGTGGATCATCAACAAACTGATTCGACATTTCAGAAATATGAACGAGGCCGTCTTGATGTACGCCCACATCAACGAAGGCTCCAAAATTGGTAACGTTGGTTACAACACCCGGACAAGTCATACCCTCTTTAAGGTCTTTAACCTCAAAGATATCCTCTTTAAACTGAAATACTTTAAATGGATCACGAGGATCGCGACCTGGTTTTTCAAGCTCCTTTACAATATCTTCAAAAGTAAACTCACCAATAATTCCCGCCCACTTCGTGCGAATATCAAGAATTTTCTTGGCGCCACCACCAATCAAATCAGTCACTGATACGCCCAACTCTTGCGCCATATCTTTGACAGCCGTATATCGTTCAGGGTGAATCCCGGTGTTATCCAAAGTGACCTTACCACCACGGATGCGTAAGAAACCCGCTGCTTGTTCAAACACCTTGGTTGAAAATTTAGAAACGCCCAATAATTCTGAGCGATCACTAAAAAGACCTTTCGTCTTACGGTACTCGACAATATTTTGAGCCAGTGCTGGCCCAATACCAGATACAAAAGACAATAGAGGGGCCGACGCCGTGTTAAGGTCAACTCCCACGTTGTTAACGCAAGATTCAACAACAGCCTCAAGACCTTTTTTAAGCGCAGTTTGGTTTACATCGTGTTGGTACTGACCAACACCAATAGACTTTGGATCAACCTTAACTAGCTCAGACAACGGATCCTGCAAACGACGCGCAATAGAGATTGCACCTCTAACAGTAATATCCAGATCCGGAAATTCACTTCGAGCAATATCAGAAGCCGAGTACACGCTGGCTCCAGATTCGTTCACCATAATTACTGGAATATCTTGATTCAAATCTTTAACTAACTTGCGGAAAAAAGCTTCGGTTTCACGACCTGCAGTCCCGTTGCCAACAGCAATGGCCTCGATTTTGAGATTCTTCAAGACTTCTTCAAACAATTTTTTCACATTTTCCATGGCACGTTCGCCCTGAATATGCATGACCGTGTGTGAAATGAAGTTTCCACCTTTATCAACAAGAGCCACCTTACAACCTGTGCGCAAGCCAGGGTCCACACCCAAAACGACCTTTGGTCCATAAGGAGAACCCAAAAGCACGCGACGAACGTTTTCGGCAAATACAGTGATGGCATGCTCATCCGCATGTTGTTTCAAGATGCGGTGAACTTCGTTCACAACCGAAGGTATCACATAGACGGTCAACGCCATTTTTGCCGCATGAGTCAGGAACTCACCTACGGCGGTGTCTGGGACTGTCGTAGCATTTCTGTTGAAGGCTGCTTGTAAAGCTTCGTCGTTGCCTTTGATCTCAAGAGAAAGTTCTTCTTCTTGCCAGCCTCGGCGCATTGCCAAATAACGGTGGCTCGCCTTGGCATCAATCAAGTTTTTCACTGGCTCTTCAAACTCAGCATACATTTCGTATTTTGAATGTTCTTTGAAGTTCTTAGTTTTTTTGGAGAAAATCTTGCCGTGTTTCTGGTAATCTTCCAAAACCATCGCACGTAATTCTAGAGTGTTGGACAGACGCTCAATAATAATGTCTTTGGCTCCAGTGAGTGCCGCCTCATAGGTCACCACGTTAGCTGCAGGATTAATAAACCCTTTTGCTTTAACCTCAAGAGTCGTGTCATCTTTAACAAGTCCATGTCCAAGGTCCCAAATCCATTGAGATAGAGGTTCCAATCCGGCATCTCTGGCGATAGTGGCTTTGGTTTTCTTTTTCTTTTTGAACGGACGATAAATCTCTTCCA
>JBILOD010000207.1:0-7033 GCA_044374645.1 Pseudobdellovibrionaceae bacterium
GATTATAAACAGAACGACATCTACTGGTGTACCGCCGATGTGGGCTGGGTGACCGGCCATAGTTATATTGTTTATGGACCGATGGCCAACGCGGCAACCTCAGTCCTCTTTGAAGGCGTTCCCAATCACCCAACCACCTCCCGATTTTGGGACGTGATCGACAAACATAAAGTCACCATTTTCTACACAGCCCCCACCGCTTTGCGTGCTCTGATGCGCGAAGGTGATGCTCCCGTGCAAAAAACCTCTCGACGCTCCTTGCGATTATTAGGTAGCGTCGGTGAACCGATCAATCCAGAAGCCTGGTTGTGGTATCATCGTGTCGTTGGTGAGAACAGCTGCCCAATCGTAGACACCTGGTGGCAAACCGAAACCGGAGGAATTTTGATTTCGCCTCTGCCGGGAGCCACGCCGCTCAAACCAGGCTCTGCGACCCTTCCATTTTTTGGCGTAAAGCCGGTGATATTAACGCCTGAAGGCCAGCGTCTTTCCGGCGATCAGCCTTGCGAGGGTGTGCTTTGCCTCGAAGATTCTTGGCCCGGACAAATGCGCACAGTTTATCGCGATCATGCCCGCTTTGAACAAACTTACTTCTCCCAATATAAAGGATATTACTTTACCGGTGACGGATGCCGCAGAGATGAAAGTGGCTACTACTGGATCACGGGACGCGTGGACGACGTGCTCAATGTGGCCGGCCATCGTCTTGGTACGGCCGAAATCGAAAGTGTCTTAGTTGCCCATCCAACCGTGGCGGAGGCGGCGGTCGTAGGTTTCCCGCACGATATCAGAGGCCAGGGGATTTATTGTTTCGTCACACTCAAGGTTGGAGTCACCCCTTCCGACGAACTCCGCAAACACCTTATCCAGTGGGTCCGCAAGGAGATCAGTCCCATTGCAACTCCCGACGAAGTGCAGTTCGCACCAGGTCTACCAAAAACAAGATCGGGCAAAATCATGCGTCGCATTTTACGGAAAATCGCTGAGAATCAACCAGAGTCTCTTGGCGACACCTCAACGCTCGCTGATCCGTCGGTCGTTGATGACTTGGTGAAAAATCGCCGCCACACTTAGGGTTGACCCCCATCAAGTAGGGCAGGCAAAAAGTCCAACCTGCTAACTGGTTTTTGCGTCCGCTTTGAAAAGTAGCAAGTTCATAAGGGCTGACTCTTGAATGTTGCTGTCCGTATGTTTTCGCAGCAATCGCAAGGGTTCCATGATCCATGGGCCCAAATCCGCTCGACAGAGGGGTAAGCGATTCAGCACACTCAAGATCTTTTGTTCCTCTTTGGACTGCAGCACAGAAAGAATCGCTTCGCGCGCCATGACTGAACCCTTTGCGGCCATCAACAAAACAGCGTCGATCACCTCCGTGCTTTCCGATGTTTTCAAAGCGGTGACAACGAACCGTAGAGTATCGTCAGGCAGAGCCTGAAGCTCGGCGATGAGATCTTCCAGATCAATAAGGCGTACATAGCCCCCTTGCCTTAGAGCTTCCTGTTGAATGGCCCAAGCTCGAGCCAGAGGCTTATCCCCCTTGGTCATGGCCCCTGAACTCCCATAGAGAGCGATATAGGCACCCGATGCATCCCAGCGGATGGCTGATTCACTGGCCCCCATGGCATTCGCCAATGTGTCCTTTAGTTCCGGAACCTGTAGCTTCAGTAACGCGACCGCAGCCATGGCCGAAGTGCGATTGGCACAATCTTCGGAGCTGATGCAAAAAACAAGTTTCTTTTCTGTTTCTGAATCGACTTTTAACTCAGTAAACTTAAAACGTTTACTTGTAACAAAATAAACATAGCTTTTCAGCAACTCTAATTGGGTTTCTTTGGAGTCCGTCACCTTCCAAACATAGCGCGCTTCGTAGGGGAACCCCTGATAAACTCTCTGTGATAGGAGTTCAAGTCCAACCTGGCCACGCGGATCGAGCGCCTTGAGAGTCAGAGCGGCCTGGCGTCGAACATCCTCTTGGTTTTCCAAACTAAGTGTCGCGACAACATTCGCTGCGCTGGCCGCACCTATTCCCATCGCTCTCAATGCGCGAAGGACCCCCAGACGAGTCGCCGCATTCTGTGAATCAATGAGCATTTTTTGAAGAAGCGAGAACCGCCCTCGCAGCTCCTCGGGGTGCTGAGTCAGGTAATGAAGTGCTAGAACCCGAGCTCCGAGGTCCTGCTTTTGTTCAAGAGCCGCGCGCGCCGCCTTCAATGTGAAAGGACTTGCACTATCAGTGTGGATCATCAAACTTAATAGTTTTCCTTTCATAGAAGGACTCGATTCCACCCATCGTTGCAGATCGGGCAAGAGCGGGCGAGCCTCTGCACCCAATTGGGCTGCGATTTCAAGCGCCAACTGCCCATTCTCATCTCTCCAATCTTTATCTTGGCTGGCCTTAAGAACTTCCCCGACCACATCCAGAGCCGGCGCAGCCGCTTTACCGAGACGACGCAAATGCTGTAGGACCTCCGTGTGACGATATACTTGCTTTTCATCGCGCAGCCATTCCTTCAGTAGAGGTAATGCAGGATGAGGCTCGCCGCCTACGTCACTCAGAGCACCAATCAACTCCTCTTCGCTGAGTGGCCCCCCGAAACTACAAGTGGTTTGATCTTTAGAAATCACTCCGGCTTGCACTCGTAACTTCTCCATCAAAATAGGTGTCACCATTTTGGCCTGTTGACCTAACTTGGCCAGACCAGCCACCCCTTGCTTCTGTTCCCAGGTCAGAGGAGAATTCAGCAGTTCCACCAATGAAAGTAGTGGCTCCGCCAAGGCCTCGCGCTCTTTCTCAAGAAGGGATTCGCCATAGCTTTTTTCACCACAGCGATCCATCCAAAGATTGACGCTGGCTTCGCCCGCCCCAGCGGTCTTTTCTAGTTCACAGTAGCCTTTTCGGCACTCCACTTTTGGTTTGCCTTCGGCCTTCGTCGGCGCACAATCAATGGCCCGAGCCTCGTCCGAAAAATGTTTAACCATTGTTTTTTCATTCTGTTGATTCACCACCACCCAAATCCCACAGGTTCCGCGAATCGCCACGCAATCTTTTGCCGTTTGGCAGCGAAGGACCTGAGCCGGCAATGCCATTCCAGGAGAAGGCATTGACAGGGTTTCCGCTCGTTTTTTTGTTTCTGCGAGCAGAGGATGTCCCAAAAGCCCAACCACAAGAATAAATCCTAGGACTCGATTTCGTTTTTTCGAATTTTTAATAGCCTGCATCGTGCGATTCTCCTGATAAACAATAACTGATGATAACTAAGCTTTGTGGAGTTGGAAACGTTTTCATGGAATCGGCACGGACTGGCACGAATTATTTGGGCTTGAAGTATTATTTTTAAAAAACAAGCCAATTCATTGATGACTATTCATGGTTGAAACTCACAGAAAATCCTTAGTGCTCGATTGGAGCTTGTTCCTTTTAGCGTTCCCCCATAGACTGAGATTGATTTGCTGGGTAAATTTCAATTTCTGACCCACCCCAGGGTTCAAATGCTTGTGAATGAAAGAGTGGGTACCACCCAAAGGAGCCTTATGACTTCAACTAAGGACGAAAGAAATAAACGCCCCCTCAATGAGCTAGAGACCGAAACCCAGTTGGTCCTCCTGGGCAACAACCCTGCCCAACAATTTGGGTTCGTCAGCCCGCCCATTTACCGTGGATCCACTGCCCTGTACGACGATGTCGAAGGCCTTAAGGCCTCTATGAATGATCCATTTAAGCGTAGCTCCCCCAGCTATGGCCGTTTGGGCACTCCAAACACTCGGTCTCTGGAAGATGCACTTTCCGCTCTGGAAGAAGGGTTCTGCACAGTCCTCACAAACTCGGGATTGTCCGCTATTACGACCTCCATACTCAGTTTAGTTGAAAGCAACGATCACATTCTTATGGTTGATTCAGTTTACTGGCCCACCCGCCACTTTTGCGACTCACTTCGGCGCTTTGGAATTGAAACTGAGTACTATGACCCGCGCATTGGCGCTGATATTCGGAAGCTGATTCGCACTAACACAAGAATAGTTTATATGGAATCACCGGGCTCACTCACCTTCGAAGTTCAAGATGTCCCCGCAATAGTCGAAGCCTGCAAGCCCCAGCAAATCTACACCCTCATTGATAACACTTGGGCCACCCCTTTGTATTTTCAACCGCTCAAACTTGGAGTGGATATTTCAATTCATTCAGGAACCAAATACTTTGGTGGACACTCCGACTGTTTTATTGGTGCCGCCATTTGCAATGACCGCGCCTATGGGAAGGTGCGCACTCAAGCTATTAATTTAGGGCAATGCCCTGGTCCTGAAGATGTCTTTTTAGCCCTCCGTGGATTGCGCACGCTTGCCGTTCGCCTCGAGCACCATCAAAAACAGGCACTCAATTTGGCTCACTGGCTAGAGGGACAATCTGAAGTGGCCGAGGTATTGTATCCAGCCCTACCCTCCAGCGTTGATCATGCACTTTGGAAACGCGACTACTCTGGAGCGAGTGGCTTGCTTGGTTTTTTACTGAAACCTGGATACTCGATCCAGCAAGCTGAACAAATGATCAATCAACTCCAACTCTTTGGACTCGGCGCCAGCTGGGGTGGCTTTGAAAGTTTAGTGATCGGGAGCGATCCTACCAGCTACCGAAGTAAAGTCTCCTGGAATAAACCAGGAGCCCTAATCCGATTGCACATTGGTTTCGAGAATATATTGGATCTCCAGTCAGATTTAGCTCGCGCCTTTGAGTGCTTAAAAGGCAATTGATCTTAATGCGCTACAAAAAAATTGTCATTCTGCGAATCTTTGTAGACAAGAGTATGATCTTGTTTCATTTAATGAAGGTTCATAGTTACTTAAGCCCCGGTGGCGAAATAGGTAGACGCACAGGACTTAAAATCCTGGGCTTCGTTAACACGGGCGTGCCGGTTCAAGTCCGGCCCGGGGCACCATCCCTCCCTAAGGCTTCAGATATCAAACCATTCACCACATCCTAAAATATTGCATCCATTCCAACTGAATTCGTTCTGTGACTTAGACCGGCCAAATTACTCGGCGTTAGTTAGAATGTCAGGAATTTCTTGCCAAGGTAACGCTAAAATATTCTTATCAAGCTTAAATCTTCGAGGAGTGGTACAAACGATATACCCACCATAAGGGCAGGGGTACTCTTTAAGAAATGTTTGGAGATGTCTTGCATCGCTCTTTGAGGGTTGACTGCTGAGCTTTACTTCAATCGGAATATAGTGAGCACCAGTTTTAACGACCCAATCTACCTCTGGGCCATCCGGATCTCTCCAAAAACAAATTTGACTTGAAATCTTCATTCGGTTTTCACGGATAAGTTCAAGGCCCACAAAATTTTCGAAAAGTTCTCCTAGCCTTGGAGTCCCAAGTTTTGTTCCCTCTCTCGCTGCCAGTCGCCTGACTCCCAAATCAAAAAACAAATACTTAGAGGACTTCGTTAGTTTCTTGCGTGATACTGACTCGAAAATGGGATCTACTCGTTCTGCCATCATGCAATCTTCTAAAATCTCAAAATATGAGCTGATGGTCGTGTGTGCCACACCGATGGTCTGACTTATAGCATTGAAAGAAACTATTTTCCCTGATTCCAATGCTGCCATTTCCAGGAAACGATAGAACGCCGGTAAGTTCCTTACAATAGCTTCAGCTCTAACTTCCTCTTCTAAATAGGTATCAACATAAGAACGAAGATCAATGCTTTTGTTTTTTACCAGCTTTTCTGTGGAAATCCCAGGTAGAGATCCGTAAATTAAATGTGTTTCCAAATCCTGCGGAAACTCTGAGTTAGTAAACGGGTCCATGTGAAGCGAGACTACTCTTCCAGGGAGCAGGTTAATTTCAGATTGCCTTCTTAGCTTCCGTGCAGAGGAACCAGTCAAGACAAAAATACCTTTTTGATCGTCAATCAAACTTTGAATTGGGTCCAAGATTTTAGGCACTTTTTGAATTTCATCTATGATAATCAAGGGTCTCTTAACAGCTGGAAGAGCTTCAATCTCTTTAATAATAAGATCAGGGTTGACCTCATACCTTCGGCGGGTCCGAGTTTCAGCAAGATTGAAGTAGACACCATTTCGAAGACTCTTAATTAACGTTGTTTTACCGGTCTGCCTTGGACCTAACAGCAAAACACTTTTGTTTCGTTTTAATTGAGCCAAAAAAGTCGCTTCAACAGATCTTTTAACCATACACTCAATTTTCGCCGAATTCTGAGTGTATGGTCAATGGAAATAATCTGGGTGATCACTAGACAGGACTTAAAATCCTCAGTTTCGTTTACATGGGCGTGCCGATTCAAGTCCTGCCCGGGGCACCATCCTTCCCTAATTAGACTTCGGATAGCAAGCCATCTACCGAAATGAGCCGAATCTATCCCTTCTGACCCGTCAATACATTTCAAGTGGACTTACCCCCTAGAAAACCGGCCCACCTCGTCAGCCTCTAACTAGAGAAAATGACGAAGATTGAACTTTTTCACAGCCCTGTTAATTCAAAAATCTCTGACTCATTTCGCCATTCGGATGATCATCGCTTCATAATAATTGTATGAACATTATCAGCGAGTCTCTCTTGTAAAAACTTTGGTGAATCAGCAGAGTCAATTTTTTTGAAGCCAATGGCCGCATAGAATTTTTCAAGCCAGCAAAAAGGTATACAATAGCAAATCGTGTCACCCAGTTTAATCTCGATTAACTTGAGAAGCTCCCTGCCAATTCCGTTGCCCGCATATTTGTAGTGAATTTGCATACCTCGCAAAACAGTGACACCCTTGGTCTGCTCAAGGCGGACGACCCCAATCAACGATCCATTGTCGAACGCTCCGAAAATTTCGTCATCGGCATTGAATTCCTTCGTGTATCCAACAGCATGATAGAATACCTGAGCAACACTCCACTCCTCAGCATGAAGTTTCCTGTAATTTACGGAAGGCCTTTCAAGAAAATGTTGGTGAGATATTTTATACACCTTCACGGGATGATCTTTTAACAAAGCCCTGCGCTCGAAATTAAAACCCAAACGTTGCAAG
>JBILOD010000300.1:0-5375 GCA_044374645.1 Pseudobdellovibrionaceae bacterium
AGAGATTTGGGGAATCTATGCAAACAATTTTACTTTCTGAAGCGTTTTGTTTAGCCTGAGATTCAATGAAAAAATTATCCTTCGAAGTAAAACAAGCCTATTTTCAGAGACCCTTAGGCAATTATGAGCATCGCAAATTTGCCATCGCGGTACAGGCGATGAAGCTCCTAATGCAAGTTGGATTGGAAGGGCTTAATTTTACTCTCTTGGCAAAGAAGTGCCAACTTTCTAGGCCCTTAGTTCATCACTATTTTAAAAATAAAATGTATTTAACTAAGGTCTTACTGGATTTAACGACCATTCATCTTCAAGAGTGGGTTGCTCAAGCTCTCGAGTCTCGGAATGCGGGGCAATCGAAGCTCGAAACATATTGTCGTGCTACCTTGGACTGGGCTATTGAGAATAGGGCGGAATCCAATTGTTTGTTGCTATTGAATTTTGTGAGCGCGACCCAGGCAGAAATATTAACCCGCAATAATGAACTAAGTGAAATTGGAAAAACGCGAATCAAGCAAATGCTTAAGGATCTAGGTCTAAGAAAAGATCTAGAGTCAATGGCTTGGAAAATACAAATGCAGCTCACAGGTGCCCTCGTGATGATTCTTTCCGAAGCTGGTGAACGATCGATGCAAGTTAAGTTACGTGAGGCCTGTGTTGTGTCCTGTATGAAACTTGCAATGACTTAAAAGAGTGAGGCCGATTTCTATTTTTATCATTTTAGGGTGTTTTTGGTTTGGGACAGCTGGATTCCCCATGCCAAGAACCGGCTCTTGTCAAAAAGTTTTACAATTGAACTCAGGTCAGCTCGGTCCCTATGGGGAGAATGCTCATCTAGTAGAACCTTTTTATCAATCAATGGTTCGTGAACAACAGGCGGTGCAAAGTTACAATGGTTTCAGTGGTGTCTTAGTTCACACTTCTTATTACCATACCGATGGTATTTACCAAACCTTGCGGAGCCACTTCGAAAAAAAACCATCTTTGACATCAAGGAGTTCAGGCAGAGCACTCGTCATTCGGGATTGGGTGGCAGAGTTTTTTGGGTTTGTTGCAAGTGTTTACCGGGATAGGTTGACTTGGTCAGACGAGGTTCATGATGAACTTTTCCGCGAAGCGCTCTTGTATTTTGATCAAACCATTTTTTGGGAGGTCAAAAAAGAAACCTTCAACGGCGTGAACCAATCTGAGACCATTGGTGCTATCAAAATAGTAGAAGCATCACAACGTCTGCCACTCCATAAATTGCCTCTTGACGGTGTTTTAAAGGATCAGGTGCCATCTAATGGGGGTAGGAAGTTTGAGATTGGGAACTACGCTGTTCTGCGTTCAGAGAACCACAAAGTCACCGCCGAGTTAGTCGCCCAATTGGTTTTGCACGCTCGAGAACAGATGATGGAGTCAAATCATGAAGCTGATCAACCTCTGTATTACGCTTTGGTCGATAAAAAAGGTCGAAGACTCTATTCGCTGTTGGGCTTCAGTTTGGTGCCGGGTTTTGAAGACCCAATCATAGACCAAGGGGAGACTTGGTGGCTCCTGGCCGCGACGGCAGAATCCCTGGCGCACTTGCCAGCTCGATTGCAAATGGCTCAACAAAAATGGGAAGAAGACGATCGGACCCAAATGGAAGAACTGCTTAGCCGGTTGATGCAATTAACGGGTAGTAAGGTTGAAGTGACGGGGCAAATTACCAGGTCCATCGATTCGACTCATCCGAAAGTGGAAGGGCTTGGCTATTATGTTTCCGAGCCGTTTTCGTTCGGTGGTCGGGACTTTGTTCGACTTTCTATTCACACATTGGGAACGGATTTGATTGAGGTCAATGTTAGGATTCCACTAGAAACTCTGCCATTTAAATCAGATTGGACTCTTGCACCTAATCCCAATTTGGATTTAACTTATCGCGATAGTGCGCTTACAATTAAGGATCGCCTATTTGATTTTACCCTGACTCTTGCAGTCGATGCAAACTTAGAGAGTCCTAAAAGCGTGAGCTTTAAAGGTAGACGTCATCAACTTGAGGCTTGGTTTTAGAGCCCGGCGACGATTGAGATTTTCTTGAAAATACCTCAATTCAAGTCAACCAGCTTAAAATCAAACGAGATCTAGCGCTCTCAATTCGGTTTTACTTGATTAGAGTCTGCTCGGAGTTAGCGAAAACAAGTTGTTTCGCTGCTTTTTGGCTGTTGTCGTTGCAATCTTTCGTCATAGCTGCCGGGGAAGGCTCAAGATTGCGCATTGACCGCTCAACAGCTAACCTTCTCCGATCTATTTCCGGTAACTCGGAACAAACTAAACTGGTCGTCGGGCTTTTTCGACGATTCAATAGGAGTTGGGTTTAAGTCTTCAGTAGAACGGATGCCTTCAATTTGAATACAATTACCCAAACCACTTTGAGGAACTGAAGTTGCAGTTTCATTCAATAAAAATGCATTATGGGGGCTTCTGCAGTCTATTTCTGCTTCGTTTTCAAACTTATATGGCTCTTTTAAAACAATTTCGGATCCAATTTTTCCATCAAAATTTTCCTTGAGGATCGCGGGATCCATCACCAAGGCAAATGTTAAAAGTTGGTATTGTCCTGCTTCATTGTAATAATCTTCTGTAAAACCTTCAAAAAACTTTCGAGTACCATATCGTATTCGAAACCTAAACTTACCAATAGTGCCAAATCAACTTCATTATCCACCAATTTTCGGCCATGGGTGAGGAGCTCAAATGGAGTTAACACTTGATTCAACTGAATCATGCCGGTCAAATGGCTGTTGGCAAGTCTTCGGGATCGAGCGGATCGGCAAGCAAAGTCAACGCCGACACTGGGCTTTATTAAGTGAATCTATTTACTAATCAGGCCGAAAGTCATCAAATGGAATGCTGAGGAGGTTTACCATTCCATCGAAGGTGAGTGATCCGAAGTCAAGCTCGCTGGGTTCGGCCTGACAGGTCGCTTAAAAAGAGCAGGTCATTTCACTAATGACTTTTTCAGAAAATAGACCTGCTGTTGTTGCCTTGGTGTAGCCACGTCGGATTTTTTCTAGGTTAGGACCCACTTCAAGCTCCATGATTTTATAATCTTTGACAAGGGGTCCTTCGTTGGTCTCACGTTCTAATTGTTTAAGGATTCCATTTTCGTAGGTAATTTCAAGACCGTTGCGAGAAACCAGGACGCCCTCTTGTAGAGGAATCTGGCTGGCATTCAAGCGAATGGCGTTATTGATAAAAGTTTGATCATCGGAGTTTAAAAAAAGCACAATCTGCGATTCGCCGGTGAGAGACTCTCCTTGTTCAACTGAAAAAGTGCACGAGGTTGCAGCTTGGCCTGAGAACGCAGAATATCCCTCAACGCTTTTAGCAGTTTGCAGTTGGCTGGGGTTAGCCATTAGTGCTAGAGGCATCAAATTCAAAAGTGTTAAAGCACAAATTAAATTTTTCATTTTAAAATTCCTTTCTTATTGCCCGCTTGGGCAAGCTGTTGATGCATCGTAGGGTAAACAAAATTAATTAACGATGGAAAAGCAATATAGTGTCAATAAATTCAAAGAAAGTCTTTAAAACTAATAGGTTATATGGTTATATAAATTTTCTAAAGTGGGGTATTTAGCTGGAAGGTCGGTGAAAAAGTCGGCTTGGTTCAGAAATGTAAAAAATCTTTAAATGAGGCACGACGACGAAGTGCCAGAAGGAGACGTTAACGCAAGGCTCGAAAGAGATGCGCCAGAGGCGCAGAGGCTCGTTCGAGTTGCAAAGCAACAAAGAATAAAGGGCTTTTGCATTTCACCCTTGCCGAACTTTTTCACCGACCTATTAGTTGGAGGGGACGGGTCCTTTAGGGAAAATTTCCGCTGATGGGAGCAGCCCTAAATCGCCCTATAGCTCTAGGCTATGTTAGCTAATCTACTTGAGTCGAAATTCATACTAATCTATTTTAAGTGGCAGAAATGATGAGAATGTTCGGGGGTACTTGGTGCGAAATCTTGTTTTATGGTTTCAAATAATATTGTTTGCTGGCGGTAGTGTTCATGCGGGTAATGAAGCCCTGCTTCGAGAAATCTTAGATAAAGCTCGATCGGCTGAATCCGATAGTTTGCTGATTTTTGAAAAAGGCGAAATTATTTATCAAGATTATTTTGGAGGTCAGGATAAACTTCGTAGTGTTCAATCGATTACCAAGAGCGTCTGTGCTTTGGCTATTGCGATTTTAATCGATGAAGAAAAGATTGGTTCATTGGATTTGCCAATGTCGACGTGGATTCCCGAATGGAAGACAGATTCTGCGAAGTCCAAGATCACCCTGCGAATGATCATGAATCACACCAGTGGTCTTCCCGATATTAAAACAGTGGAAGATTTTTGGAGCCAGATAGATATCGTCGCGGCGGCAAAGCAAGTGGCTGTTGAGGCCGAGCCTGGCTCACGATACCTTTATAGTAATGTTGCGACTTCGTTGCTAGAACCTGTCATTGCACAGGCCTCTGACCAGACAGTGTCCAGTTATGTTAATCAAAAAATATTTAGACCTCTAGCTATTTATGATTTTCGCTGGAGTAAGGATAAAGTAGGGCACGAGGTTACTGCCGGTGGTTTATTTTTGAAGACGGCGGATCTTTTAAAGCTGGGTAAGTTGATGTTGCAAAATGGCTTTTATGACGGCATTCGGGTGGTTCAGCCTAAAACCTATGCTCAATTGATCAAGCCAAGTCAGTCTTTTGCTTCATACGGACTCTTGTTTTGGTTGGATTCGATGAACTCTAAGGGGGATGCGCAATTGATTTCCGCTATTGGCTGGGGAGGGCAATACCTCACTGTATATCCTGCGAAAAACCTAATAGCGATTCGTACCAAATCGCCTCAGAGCATTGATGAGGGGCGTCGTCGGCAGCAGTCTTTTAAAGAGTTTCGGACTTTGATTGCAAAATGGGAGTAGTCTTTTTGAAGGGGCTGATTAGGAGGACGATGTGATTATCAATCAGTTAAATCAATCGCGAGTCCGGATGCCGCGGAAGTTCATCGATTCCTGGGTTCGGGCCAGCATAAAGGCATTGAAATCACAGCACGTTCATATTCCGTTAAAACCAGAAATTACCATTGTGTTTATGGATGCTAAACCTGCACGGGCTCTGAATCTTCAATTCCGGCAGCGAGATTACGCGACCGATGTCTTAAGCTTTGTGGGAGACGGGGAGTTAGTCTTGGGGGAACTATTATTGTGTCCTCAAGTGATGGATCGACAGGCGAAGGATCACGAATTAAGTTTTCGCCAGGAGCTTGGCTATATGATTCTGCACGGGATATTGCATTTGCTCGGCTATGATCACGAGCAAAACGAAAAGGATGCCGAGCGTATGTTTGCTATTCAAGATAAGGCCTTTGATCAG
>JBILOD010000210.1:0-6905 GCA_044374645.1 Pseudobdellovibrionaceae bacterium
TATTGAGTTGTTCCATTGCTACGTCTTGACTTTAGAAACATACCCCCGTTTAGTCAAAGGCTATAGAAACTCTTTAGTGAGAGGAAAAATATGAAATTAACCTCGAATCAACTGCAAGCCATCGTCGAACGCGTCTTCAGACATTGGAAACAAAAAAACATTGTCACCTTTAAAGAAGACGAAAAAAAGGTCCTTCTCCGAGGCGTGGAGCTTCTCAAAGAAGAAGTGCAAATTGAAATAGAGCTTGAGAAAGAGGTTGTTAAAAAGTTGGATGAACTGGAGCGCTCCAACCCAGGTGAGTTTCAGCGCCATAAGATGTTTCAATTAATGAAAGCTAAACTGGCCAAAGAAAGAAAGGTGGTCCTGTGATTTTATCAGAAGAACGCCAACTGCATTTTGCACGATTATTAACAGACGAACTCTGGAACGATGACCTTGTAGACTACTCCGATGACGATATCGCCCTGAGAGTCGCCAGACAAGCCATTGCAGAATTTGTAAAAGAGGATCTTGAAATTGATCAAAAAGCGAGAGAGAAAGTAGCTAGTTTAAAACGGCAAGTTGTAGAGGGTAGTTCCGAATGGGAGATTCTCTATAAAAAATATTATGAAGAGGAGAGAAATCGTCGTGGCAACAGCTAAAAAGACCAAAGCAACAAAAAAGCCCACCAAAACCGTTAGCGCAAAAGGCATAAAAAAAGCAAGCACCAAAAAAATCGGTGCTGCAAAAGTGGCGCCCAAGAAGACGGCCAGCAAGAAAGTCCTTAAAGCCACTGTAGCCAAAAAAGCGGGCGGCAAGACTACTGCAGCTAAAAAGATCGCTGCTTCTAAACAAAAAACCACCAGCAAAAAAGTTGCTGCGCTGAAGTCGCCGGTAAAAGCCAAAACCTTGACCAAAACTATCAGTACTGCCCCAAAAAAAGCGACTGGCCCCAAAGGGAAAGCTTGGTTAAAGCCATTAGACGATCGTCTCCTGGTGGAAGTGGCCGAAGTGGCAACGACAACTCCTGGAGGAATCGTTTTGGTCGACTCATCTTCGCAACCTGACAATACTCAAGGCTATGTGCTGGCAGTTGGCCGAGGTCACCAAAACAAAAAAGGTAGAATTCGTCCTGTCGAAGTTAATGTTGGAGATAAAATCATTTTTTCAAAATACGCAGGTGACAAGGTCTCCCTTGATGGTGTTAATTTTGTAATTATTCGCGAAACTGAAATTTTGGGCTTTGCCGCCAACTAAAGTTTTGCATGTCGATGAAAGCGAAGTGACCTTATTCTCAGGCGATTTCATCGCTCTCTTTGGGGTGATTGCCAATGAAGCCTGAGAAAAAGGACTTAAGGTGGTTTAGAATTCTTGGGAGGGGAACGATGGCTCTATTTACAACTCTTAATATTATCAAGCGACCACTTATGGTCGTATCTGCCCTTGGGTTGATGTTTCAACCTACAGCCTTTGGCCTCATTCTGGATTGGGGCGGACAGTATCGCTTCGAATACGTTGAAATCGATAAAACCGAAATGACCTCTGGAAGCCGCAAGGGTTACCTTCTTAATAACCTTGTGCTCATGCCACACATTATTCCGAGTGATGGCTTTGAAGTGGTGAGCAAAATTCACCTCTCCGAGAACAACGACTCGCGCTATACGAATTCACAAGCGGGAATGACTTGGGGTAACTCCCATAATGCGGGCCCTGGATTTGCCACTCATATTGATAACTCAAACGCTCTGGCTCAAAACCGCCCTAAAACTGGCATTGGGGTAAGCCAACTTTATCTGAAGGTTGATCAAGAATGGGGCTCATTGGTGGTCGGTCGCGCACCGGTACAGTTTGGCCTTGGTATTACCCACAATGCGGGCAACGACGCCTTCAGCCACTGGTATGATACCCGTGATATCCTTGCCTACAAAATGCATATCGGGAATCTCTTCATCATGCCTTCCATCAGCAAGCAATTTGCTGGTGACTTTGCTCTCGGGAATGAGATCACCAATCAAACTCTCCACTTTGAATACAAAAATAACGACACCGGCGATTGGTTAGGGCTCTTCTATGAAACAAGTAAAGGTAATATTAATACGAATGATGTCCCAAAAACACCGATAGGAGGTGCTTCCTATTACGGTGCCTATAACGTCAATGCCTACAATATTATCCTTGGTAAGGACTTTTCAGACTTCAACTTCAGAGTTGAAGGTGGTTTTCAATCTGGCTCAACTGGCATCACCCATACAAATGGTAAAAAGATCAATCTTAACGGCTACGCTGTCGTGACAGAGTTCAATGTTATAGCTGGTGAAAGCAAAAATAGCTGGCATGTTAAAGCTGGTTCAGTGAGTGGTGACAATCCTGACACTGAGGATTTTGAAGGTTATTTGCTGGATCGTAACTATGACGTTGCACTCTTACTTTTCAATCATTCAATGGGTCAGAATGCAGATATATTCAAAACTAGCATTGGTCATGATCCTGCATTTACAAGCAATCGCAACAGCCTTGATGACGAATACATCAGCAACGTATTGTTCGTTGCGCCACGTTGGACACGACAGCTTGCCGATCGCTGGAATATGAGAAATACTTTAGCGGTTGCTCGACTCAACAACACTCGCATGAAAGTTGGAGCTGGTGTTGAAGATATCGATAGCAATGTTGGCGTTGAGTGGGACCTCGGGTTTAGCTACAAAGCCAATGATAATATGGAGTGGAGATTTGATTCAGGATTGCTCATGCCTGGCAAGGCTTTCCAAATGGGCACTGCGGATTTAAAGACCTCAACTGTTATTGGACTTAGCACTTCGGCCGCCATTACATTTTAATGGCAGAAGAATCGCAGCATGATTCGCAACTTTGATTTCATCTTGATTGCATCTTGTTTGGCGGCCGCCTTTTTTTCTCTTCCAACTATGGCAAAGGTTGATCCTTTCACCTTTGCTTTTGATTGCAATAAGCAAACTAAACTTTGTGCTCATGGGCGACTACCGAAGGGCCATTTTGCATGGTTACTTGCCCCGGAAGGCACCTGCAAAGTCGTGGCTAGTGAACAATTTGTATTTACCGATGAAGGTTCATCCTTTCCAGCCACCCGGCTAATTGAGAAATCCAAGTGCCCGCTTACCGATTCACCAAGCCTGCTTTACCTGCTTACTGACTTGAAGAACGCAGATTTTTTGACACCTGCCCCGACGGCCTCAACTAGCCTGCAAAACAAGATCTCTCAATTGATCAAATCAGAGAATTTTTTAAAAAAGATTATTGAAGACAAAGAAAAATCTGGACCAGATACACCAGTTACTAAAATAAAGGTCCTTGAAGCAAGCAAACCCACCCACAAAGTCTACAGTCACCCTATACTGAAAGACATGACCATCGTCTCCTATCTGGATGCCAACAACCAGCGCGGCCCAACCTTTGCGGTGATCAACAACAAGGCCATTGCACTCACAGGTGCCTGCGGAGCACCCGGGTCCCTGCAAACACTCGTTATTAACGATAAAGCCTTTCTCAGAATTAAAAACCATTGGTGTAGCAGTGATGACTCCGAAGAATTCATTTACGAATTGAAAGACTCACAGCTTGAACTGATATACTCCAATGATGAGATTTATGATGGTTCGGAAGACCTTTAGTTAGAATTGGAATTTCGGAAGAACAATATATAATCGTGTAGACCAAACTGCTCTACCAATCCTAATCGGACTCCCTCCTTAAGTGGTTTATTCCAAAACATGGATCTCTTGCGAATCACACACCCTAATGGACTCTGACCAGTATAATCAGCACCATCGGCAGCACAAGGAAGCCTATTGACTTCCGGTGCGTCTGCTTTTTGGGCCAATGGAACAATCGTAATCGACAACATCCTGCCCTCGTTGGGATTGAGTTTTAAGCGCTGAACAGGATTGTCCTTAATTAACTGTGAAGCATAAATGTGCGGAACGACCACCGCCACTCGTTTAGATTTATAACCCTCACTGGACCAACGGGTTTTTAATTCTGCTTCTTGTTCTTTGACATCTAAATTAATCTCCCCCAAACCCCAGGGCTCACTCTCCCCTAAGGCTTTCTCAATCAAAATCTCATCAAATTTCCAGCCCGGCTCGATCGCCAACTGCAAAAACTCTTTCCAGATTTGCAAATGCGCTGGTTCTTCTGGATCAACACCAAGAAAAACCACCGAATGGTCTTTTAATTCCTGGCGTAACCGCATATTCACGGCCTCTGCAATTTCTCGATTACTTTGAAATTCGCTCAGTTTGATTTTGGCAACAGGCTTCCCTTCAATACCTAAGTGAATCACCCAAGCTAAGGCCGCGACAGCTAGAAAACCGATAAAGATTCCATAAATGTATTTCATAGTCAGGTGATTTGCTTCTTTAAAGCGCAACTGTCAAGCAACCTCAGATGTAACATCCTGCCCAACAACAGGCAGATACACTGAGAATATAGTGTAGGGATCATGGCGAATAAATGAAATCTTACCATTAAGACTGGTGATCACTGTGAGTGCCAATGGGAGTCCTAAACCGCGTGCGATCCCTACATTATGAGTTGTTACAAAGGGATCAAACATGACCACAGATTCTTGGTCACTGATGGCAGGCCCCGTATTGGCGATTTGAATTTCACACCAGCCGAGATTCGTTTCGGCCTTAATATAGATACGGCGATCCTCACCTTTGATGGTCGCATGAATGGCATTATCAAAAATTTCACTTAAGATGAACTGAATCGACTTTTGTTGATGGGGTAGAATCAGCTTTGAAATATGTTGCTCGACTTGTATCTTTTCCCGATCAATGAAAGCCTTTTGGTCTTGGACCAAATTATTGACCACTACTGCTAACTCAAACGGAGTGAATTGCTCATCGGATTTGTGCTCAAGGTTGACCCAGTTGGTTAGACGATCCACCACTGAGTAAATTCTAGATGTCGCCGCCAGCGCTGTTCGAATTCGGGACTGTAAATTTGGCTCTACCTCTAAACGGCCCAAGCTCTTCTCCACGGAATAGAGGTTTCCCATTATTACGGTCAGTGGATTATTAATTTCATGGGCCAAACCAGCGGCAAGGTGTTGAGTCGAGGTGATTCTTTTTTCTATTGTTTCGTTCTGTATTTTTGCATTTTTCTCTCTTTGAGCATGGGCACTTAGTTCAAACACTGCTTTTACCAGCTCATAGACGCAAAAGCACAAAAACAACAAACTCAAGATGATTCGGCGGGTATAGCTTTCTGCTTCCGGCATAAAAATCTGCAGACTTTCACCCCACCGAAATTTTGCCAGAAGCCCCAATGCTGCCACTATTAACTGCGCAGTAAGCAATCTTTTCTGATCTTTTGGAGAAGCAACGACCATCGTGAGAAAAATCAAAATAGGTACCCAGTTCAAAATGGGAGAATTCGCTCGGTCATAAAACACATAAATAATCTGTACAAAACCACTGGCACCTAGAATGAAGCTTATAACCGCCCCATCCAGGGCACGAAAAAACCTTAATAAAAGAGCCGGAAGGAGCATGGCACCAAAGTAGATTGCCAACGGTAAAGTGGAAAGGTGATCTTTATTCCTAAACCATAGGTAGATTGCCAGTGGCGCTGTGATTGACAGCGAAATCAAAATAAAGGTGGCCAGCGTGCGAGCGCGGATTCGCTGTTCACTACCAAGTTCGAGCTGAATTGAGCTTGGTATGATCAAACTCAACAAACTGTTACGAAATTTCCTAAATGAATCGTGGCCTACCATACCTGTTGTTATCGGCAGAACCCCTTAATTTCTAAATACTTGCGCAAATTTTTCGAAAAGAAATGCATCGTTCTGAGCGAAAACCCCTAGACATTTGTCACTACTCCTTTTAAAACGCCCCAAACAAAGGACTTGATCCCATGAGACAGGTACCAAAAGTGACTTATTTAATTATTGGCAATGGCCGAACGGCCAGACATATTCTCCATTATCTTGGTCTCCTGGACTATCCAACTCTGAATTGGCACTATCGCTCTCAAAAATCTTGTCAAAATACCGCCTGTTTTAGTGAGCCTGCAGATTTGCGACGTTTGGCCGATCAAAGTGATCGAATACTTCTCCTCATTAAGGATTCTGCCATTGAATCGTTTCTGGAACTTTATCCATTTCTTCGAACCAAGAAAACCGTTCATTTTTCTGGAGCACTTGATGTCCAAGGAATTAGTAATTGTCATCCGCTCATAAGCTTTAGCCACGAACTCTTTGAGTTGGATTTTTACAGGCGAATTCCTTTTGCCCGCTTCAATGAAATGACAGACCTTAACCAAATCCTGCCAGGCCTTAAAAATCCAAGCTTTTTTGTGCCGAAACAGTCCAAACCCCTTTACCACGGACTTTGTGTCGCTGGTGGAAACTTGATGGTGCTGTTGTGGCAATTAGTGGAGCGAGAATTCACGCAACACTTTGGCGTAAACCATGACCTATTAATTCCCTACCTGGAAAGTATTACTGGGAATTTAAAAAATCACTGGCATCAGGCGCTGACGGGGCCCATCGCTCGTCGGGATGAAAACACTTTAAACAAAAATTATGTTGCATTAACCAACACCCCTCTAAAAGCAATCTTCGAAGCTCATATTCGCGAAGCATGGCCGGAGTTTGCAGATAGACACTTTAACCAGGATTCCTCTCAAACCCCTTCTCTATAAAGGACATTTTTATGGAACCTATTAAGATTCAGTCCGTTCTTGATTTTCAAAAAAAGAAACAAGCTGGCCAGAAGATCACTATGGTTACTTGCTATGATTCCTGGTCCGCCAAACTTTTGGATCAATCCCGAGTCGATGCCATCTTAATTGGAGACAGCGTGGCCATGGTTCAACATGGCCATAAGAACACGTTACCCGCCACCACCAATTTAATGGCCCTTCATTGCCAAGCCGTC
>JBILOD010000211.1:0-6853 GCA_044374645.1 Pseudobdellovibrionaceae bacterium
ACACTTTTCGTTTGATCTCGATAGGAATAGAACGGTTTTTGACGCTGTTCTTCTTTTCATCGGTGCCGCTTTGAATCACAGGTGGCGCTGACGCTGTACTTTCGGCTTCGGGGGTTTGTGCCCCAGTTCGACCTTTGCGCTTTTTCAATGTTTGGGAAGTGAGAGAGAGCATGTACTTCAAAACGTCCGCGAGATTGCCATCAGGGATGGTGTGACTCAAAAGCTCTTTCACCTCTTGAAGGGCCACGATTGTATCTTGATCGACGATGATTTGGAGTTGAGAATGAGTGGGCGTCATTATTTTCTCCCTGGAGGGCGGCAAAGCAGCCATGGGATTTTCTTTGGATAGTGTTAGCCGTGCTTCTTTATGAGTTTTCCCTTTAACGGATTCAATGAGTTCTTTTTTTGCCTCAATTTTCAGTGGAGTCTCTTTTTCTTGATTCTGAATAAAGCTTTGCACCAGGGCGGCGTTTGATAGACTCAAAGTCCCATCAAATAAATGAGATTGAACTTCAGGAACGGCTTCGATGAGCTTCAGAGCTTGCAGCCGCTGGTAGGTCGCCGATTCGCTGAGTCTAAAATGCTTGACTAAAAATTCAAAAAGGCTTGGATACCCCATGGCCGCGAAGACTCTTCGTGCTTTGATTTCTTTCAGTCCCAGTAATATGGCATCACCAAGGCGTTTTTCCCTCTGAAAAAGATTTTGAACCTGTTTCACTAAATCCGTATCATTGAGCGATTGCAGACGAGTTTCAAAGGCTGTTATTTGAGCTTCAAAGTTTTCCATGAGAAAGATCTCCTTAAAATCAATTCGAGAGCACTATAACACGACTTTTTGGGGCCGCTAAAAGCGCGCGAGGATTCGCCAAAAGAAGAGTTGTTTTGAAATTGCTATACGGAGAGGTTTTTTGATTTATCAGAAGACCGATCGAACTATAAAGCGTTGAAAGGTTGATCTTTGAACGATCTCTTTAGCTCTCAGTGAGAAAGTGCTGTTTTCAGTTTTTCGGTGTCAAGCCGAGAATAGTCTCTTTGAAAAATAACGCTAACCTTTCTATTCATCAGTGCTGCATTGCATTTTCATCACGACCAGAGGCTCACCGAATATTATTAATTAGTACATAGATATTCCGACATATTTATCTTGCAATTTGTAAAACTATACAGTTAAATCCCAACCTATGAGAAAAGATGATGCAAGAAAATTAGATCGAAAAACACAAGAGGCTTTAAGAATAAGAGCAGTACAACGGGTTCGTTCTGGAGAAAGTCCAGAAGTTGTGGGAAAAACTCTGGGTATAAATCGAACTACAATCTACGATTGGTTATCTAAGCATCGCGAGGGAGGACTTTCTGCACTTAAAGAACGAAAAGCTCCTGGTCGAGTTCCAAAATTAAGTGGTCAAAAAATTAAATGGATTTACGACATTATTACTTCTAAAAACCCTCAACAATTGAAATTTGAATTTGCTTTATGGACGAGGGAAATGATTCAAAAATTAATAAAAGACAAGTATGGTATACGATTAAGCTTGCCATCAATAGGTCGACTTTTGGCCCAGCTTGGATTTACTTGTCAACGGCCTCTGTATAGAGCGATACAACGAGATGAATCACTTGTTAAAACATGGCTAAAAAAAGTATTTCCAAGACTTAAAAGCCGCGCCAGCGCGGAAAAAGCAGATATTTATTTTGGTGATGCTGCACATATTCGATCAGATCATCACTCTGGTAAAACTTGGGGTGTTAAAGGGCAAACGCCAATAGTTAAAACAACTGGATCTCGGTTCGGATTTTCACTTATTTCAGCAATCACATCTAAAGGGCATATGCGATTTATGATTCGTGAGGGCGGAGTAAATTCCGATGTATTTATTGAATTTTTAAAAAGATTAATTGTGGGTGCAAAAAGAAAAATATTCTTAGTGCTTGATAATGGAAGATCCCATACTTCTAAAAAAACAAAAGAATTTGTAGCCGCAAACTCAAAGAAGCTGGAAATATTTTACTTGCCACCATATTCACCAGATTTGAATCCTGACGAACTCGTATGGAATCATTTAAAAAATCATACGGTTGGTAGATCAACAGTTACTGATAAACAGAATTTTAAAAACCAAATTGAAAGCTCAATGAGAGCCCTTCAGAAAAATCCTGAAAAAGTAAAATCATTTTTTGGAAAAGATAATTTGAAATACGCTGCGTAAATGTCGGAATATCTATGTACTAATTAATACATTAGATCTCGATTTTTTTTCGCGTCTCGTACTTTTTTTGTAATAAAAAGGCTCGAGCGTTCTCTCATAGTCAAGTGAGTAAATAACAACACTTTTCCTTAGGAGGAAAATATGAACGCAAAACTCGCAACTATGATCACGTCGGCCATCGTAACAGGACTTTTGGCACAGTCTACGGCTCAGGCTGAAGAACACACTCAACAGGAGCAGAAAGGCCCACAAATGTCGGATGGCAAAGCCAAGTGCAATACTGTCGCAAAACCAGACGACCAACAACCTGAAGACGCAAAGAAGAAGAAAGAAAAAGGGGCCTGTAAAACTGCTTGCGGCGCAAAACAAATGCCTGAACAGAAAGGTCAATAATTGTGAACCAGCTGAGCCTAGATCAACCTCAAGAAATTTCGGTGGGCGTTGGACTGCGATCTCAACACCATGAGGATTTTCTTTTACAAACTCCAAAGACTGTGTCCTGGGTCGAAGTCATTTCAGAAAACTTCATGCCCTGGAAAAAAGATGGTTGGGGTTCGGACATCGAAATCCTTAAGCGCATCAGGCAGAATCTGCCTGTCGCTCTTCATGGGGTATCAATGAATCTAGGCTCGGCTTCGCCACTGGATCGGGATTATTTAGAACGGCTCAAAAAACTAATCACCGTCATTGAACCCACAGTGATTTCGGATCACCTCTCTTGGACGGGAGTTGGCAACCTCAATAGCCATGATCTCCTCCCCTTGCCCTACACGTCTGAAGCCTTAGAAAATATCATTGGAAAAATCCAGAAGGCCCAAGATTTTTTGGGGCGCAAAATGTTAATTGAAAACCCCTCGAGTTATCTGGAATTTTCGGCCTCAGAAATACCAGAAACAGAATTTATCAAAACCGTGGTTAAACGCACTGGCTGCAGCCTTTTGTTGGATGTAAATAATGTTTTTGTTTGTTCGGTCAATCACGGGTTTGCCCCAGAGACTTATTTGCGAGAACTTCAAGGGTGCGATATTGGTCAATTGCACCTGGCCGGGCACACCAATATGAATGGCCATTTGATCGATACTCATGATCAACCGGTCGCCCCAGAGGTTTGGAATTTATACCGAATAGCCTTTGAACTCTACGGACCTAAACCCACCATGATTGAACGAGACGATCACATTCCGTCATGGGGAGAGCTGGAATCTGAACTTGCCAATATCAAGGAGGTTGCCCATGGCGCATCCATTATCGCTTCTTGAATTACAAACTACCTTCTTAAAGAGCCTCCGAACCAGGGAAAAGTATCCTGAGAAATGTCCCTCGATCGAGAGGCTAATTCAATCTAAAGGACCTATAACTGTTGAACGACGACTTGAAATCTACCAGCAGTCGTACCGCGGGCGAATGATGGAATCCCTAATAGATGATTTTCCTCGACTCCAAAAACAGCTTGGTAATGACACTTTTCTTACTCTGCTGGACGAGTTTATTGAGACCCATCCATCAAAGCACTCGAACCTCGCGGAATTCAGTCAGGAGTTACCAAACTATCTCAAGTCAATTTCCCACCCAGGTTTTGAAATGGCCATGGTGGACTGGCTTGAAATCTTGAGTTGGCGAGCTCCTGAACAACCTCCGAACCAACAGTTAACCCCGGAAGATCTTCAATCCGGCATGAGCTTTCACCTTAGGTTGCACCCTGCCACAAATTTCTTTAGAGGCAGTGATGGATGCTACATGGTCTTCCGAAACCAACGGGAATCACAATTCAAAAGAGTCCCTCAAGCGGAGTTAGACTTATTAGAGTTTTTCACGATGCCAAGGTCAACGAGTGAATTATCGCGTTTTTTTGAAGCGCAAAAAAATTTAGAAATCGTTCTAATGGAAAAGCTATCTGAATGGATTCGACTCAACATTATCATTTGCCAAAGGAGTTCTTATGTTTAAATCCATAATCATCGTGCTATCGAGACTGATTCTAGGGGTTTTGTTTATAAAGTCGGGTCTCGGTAAATTTGAGGCTCTCGCCAACGTCACCGACTATTTTGCAAGCCTAGGCTTGCCTTTGGCAAACTTGGTCGCCCCCATGATCGCAAGCATTGAAGTCGTGGCCGGTTTGTTTTTGATCCTTGGAATTCAAACTCGTTGGAGTGCCGCACTGCTCGCTATGATTATGGTGGGAGCACTCATCACTGCGAGACGAGAGGATATCACTGACTTTTCGAGCTTAACAGACACCGTTGAGTTTCTGTACCTCCTCTTATTGCTTGGGCTCATCGGAGAGAAACCCACTTGTGGTATGATGGATCTTGTTCGCCATTGCAAAACTCAAAATCCTACTTGCCCTCAGGTTGGCGGCTGTTAGCATAAAATTATGACAAGAATAGACGACCAATGGTTTTTACGTTTGAAGGCGAAAGATCCCGAAGTATTTGCTGAAACAGTCAAAGCTCATTCACAGTCGATCTTTAAGGCTTGTTTGGGACTGGGATTCAATAAATCTGAGGCCGACGATATCACTCAGAATGTCTGGATGACTTTCTTCGATGTCGTGGAAAAATTTGAAGGGCGATCCTCGATTAGAACGTTCTTGTTCGGAATTCTTTATAACAAAGCGTCTGAACACCGTCGTTTCATGAATCGCTTGGAAGGGTCCGATGATATTGAAAAAATCATCGATGATCATTTTGATCGTTCAGGCCATTGGATCAAGCCTCCACTGGACCCAGAACAGTTTATGAATTCAGTTGAGACACTTAATTTGATTGCAGACTGCTTTGAGCGTTTACCGTTGAATAACAAAATGGCCTTCAATATGAAAGAAGTCGAGGGACACTCAACAGAAGAAATCTGCGATACTTTGAAACTGACTGTGTCCAACTTGGGTGTTTTGTTGTTCCGTGCTCGAAATCAATTACGAGAATGTATCGAGTTCAAAACTCAGAAAGGAGTGTAAAGTGCTCACCTGTAAACAAGTTACCAAACTCACCAGTTCTGACCAAAAACTGAGCTTTATGAAAAGGCTCGAAATTCGTTTCCATTGGTTGATGTGCAAAAACTGCCGGAATTACCGACAACATTTGCACTTAATAAAGATTGGAATTTCAAAGCTATTTCGATCCCGAGAAAATCAGATTTCCAAAGAACATCTCGAGGAACTCGAAAAAAAGATTCTTCAGTCGATGAATGACAAAAAATAGGGCTAAGTCCGCATATTGAAATTGCTCTTCCCCCTTGATACCAGAGGACCACAATATCAAAGCCCTGAATCGATTGATTCTACCGCAGCTTTAATAGTGCCCCTGCTTCACCATTAGGCGCAATTAGAATAAGGAATACAATTCAATTAGTTAGGTTATCTATGCCAATCATCGGCACGCCTAGGTAAACGATTCAACCAACTCACTATAAATTTATTCTGTTTATGTTTTATGATAAGAATGCCACCTCTACTTAACTAAACGTTATCTATAAAGAAAGGTGGATCCTTTGAAAAACAAATTAACCTTTTTGGGGCTATTGCTAGCAACTTTGTTGACTGTCTCCGCTCAGGCCGCAGAGGAGATTCGTGGTGAACAAGATCTGTCAGTTGGCGTTGGAAATATTGAAGCCTATAATAATATCCCTGCGACAGGATCGCTGGTTGGCACAGTTATTACCACTTATGCTGGCTCGGCTCTGGGTTTAACCAATCATATTGTGACTGTTGGCAATACCGCTGCCCCTTGCGAAGGAGATGATTGTACGGTGCAAATGAGCTTTACTCTACCTGGTTATATTGGCAGTCCAAAGGCAGTTTACTCGCGCAAGATTGATAAGCAAACCTATTCAATTGCCGTTGTCACAAAGAAGGTTGATGGTTTTAAAGAAGAGACTGGCGAAGCGATTATTAAAAAAGTAAAACTTTTGCTGAAGGTGAAGTTTAATTCTGAAGGAATTGAGCCCACTGCTGAATTACGCGAAGTTATTGCAAAATAATTAAAATGTGAACGAAGGTTTCGGCCATTGTATAGAAATGGCCGAACTTTGCATAAAACTCGCCAAGTTCCTTTAAAATTGACGGCAAAATAATTTGTGAGCGACAACTCTGAACAAAACATCAAATCAATCCATTGAATCTAAAAATAAAAGTGCATCAGTAGATTGGCTTCGTCTGTATCCTTTCCTGATCTCTGCACTCGTTCCATCGTTGAGGAAAACTCGAGATGAGGGCGTGGTAACCAATTCACCCCAATTCCCCCTTTGATCGCCTCCCCACCATTTTGATCTCGATTCCAAAGTTTCTGTGCTTGTACATAGGGCGTCAGCCCCTTAAGCCACTCATGGGCTATTCGAAGAAAGACAATGTCTTTAGTACTTTGGCCACTTCCGACTGCCGTGATCTCAAACATCGAGTAAAGAGATTCTGTGTGTGATAGAATCCCATGAAGACTTGCACTCCGAAAGCGAGTCCCTTGGCCTTCCCTATTCATGGCGCTAAACCCAAATTTGCTCGAATCGTGAAATGTTTGATAGAACGAGAGGGCATATCCAGTGGATTGATCAGATATTGGTACCACTGAGGTTGATTGAAACCCACTTAATACGACCGTTTGTTTTTCTCCCTCATATCCAATTTCCAAGGTATCTCTCTCTGCCCAAGGCAC
>JBILOD010000372.1:0-4501 GCA_044374645.1 Pseudobdellovibrionaceae bacterium
CTCGGATTTAACCACAAAATCTTCACGAGCCGAAATTCGAATATGCGCATCATTGTTAACCAGTTGTTCAAGAATAAAGACCTGGAAGCCCATCATCATTCCTGAGATCGTAACATAGGCGGCCGTGCCCAGAATAATTCCCATCAAGGTTAGAAGGGTTTGTTTCACTTTGCTCGTGAGGTGCCGCCATGCGAGAAATAACATATAGGTTACTCTCCGGGTATTTCAAGAATATCGGATTCGCTGAGAGTGGGTGTAAGCACTTCTCCCCACTCTGCATCCACGATTCCAAGTTTAATGGGAGTTGCGGTGGTCTTGCCGTCTTTCTGTAACTGGATTTGCCCCTGGTGAATCGATTTAATCGGAACAAGAGTGACTTTCTGTTTTTCGCCCACCACAATAGAAACATCAGCTGTCATGCCCGGCAAGATCTCTGGGGGGAGGTTGTTGGCAATGAGGTGGGCTATGAGCTGGCCTTGACGAGGAAAAATCGAGCGCACAGATCCTTCAAAAACCGTGTCATTGAGACTCTCGAAGCTTAACAACGCTTTTTGCTTGGGGCGCACACGGAGCGCACCCTCTTGGTCTAAAGCCACACTGATGTAACGATTTTCAAGATCCATCAGTGTGAGAATCGGAGATTGGGGGAACACTGTTTCGCCCGCAAAATAATTAATCTGCGTAACGGAGCCGGCAAAAGGAGCAAACTGGGATTGCAGTCCTTCTTCATCAAATTGTAAGAGTCGTTGTCCTTTTTTGACGTATTCACCTTCTTTGACAAACAATCGCTTCACCATGGTGGTCACACCTAATTTGAGAGTGTAAACATTGTCTGACTGCACAGTTCCCAAACCATAAATGGTTTCAACTATGGGGCCAACTTTGGGGTGCACGACCTGAACTGATTTTTTCTTGCCCACGAAAAAACCAATCACCACGAACACAACCACCACCGGTACTAAATAAATAAACTTTTTCATAAGGTTAGGTTAGCATCGAAAGCTTCGGTTGGGAATTTCTAAGAAGAAGTGTCCCATCATTCCCTATGAAAGATGTGGCCGCAACGCCGGGCCTTAAAAGCCTACCCAAAAGGCTGCACCAAAATCCTGAACATAGGTCGAGGGGCATTGAAGGAGGAGTGTGTTCCCATTGAAGAGGGGGAACACTTTCAGTGTTGAATCATTGAACATCACTGGGGGGTTGAATAACCTTTAATGGAGCGTTAAAAAAAACTTTATTTATGTTCGCTGTAACGATGAAATTGGCAGGCTGGTTCGTTGATTTGTTTTAGAATCAAGGGAGTGGGTTGAGGTGTTCCTGAATGAATAGTTCATTAATTACGAATTCAGTGATCAAGAATTCACTGATCACTGGGGTAACGGGAGTTGTTGGAAGTGCTCTGTTGCTTGAGTTGCTTCAACAAACCAATGATAAGGTTTATGTATTGATTCGTTCTAAAAGAGGTGAGAGTTCCGCATCGCGACTGACAAAAGTTTTGGAGTTTCTGGAAACAGACATAAAATTGGAAAGGTCGAGTGATCTGATATTGGCAGAACGACTGATTGTGTTAGAGGGGGATCTTCAGGAACCTACTTTGGGACTGGGGCAGGAGGTCTATTTGAACCTCACTCAGAACTTAGATCATATCTTTCACTGTGCCGCCAGTGTGGAACTCTATGATAAAATCGAAGTGGCCATGAAAAACTCAGTTGTGCCAACCGAGCAAATTCTAGAACTCCAGAAGAGAGTTTTGTATCATCGCCCCTGCAAGCTGGAGTACGTCAGTACGGTGGGTGTTTTGGGAAAGCTCGATGCGGTTTTGACCGAAGAAAGAGTAACAGCGAAACGCCAGTTTCATAATTCCTATGAACAATCAAAG
This sequence comes from Pseudobdellovibrionaceae bacterium, assembly GCA_044374645.1. GTDB lineage: Bacteria > Bdellovibrionota > Bdellovibrionia > Bdellovibrionales > Bdellovibrionaceae > CAUJGP01. Next base: position 1,880 of record JBILOD010000372.1, read on the forward strand.
GCTATGGCGGAAGAACTGATTTACGCGGCCATTGATAATGGACAGACTGTGGTGATTCATCGGCCGAGCATGGTGGTTGGAAATTCTCAAACCGGAAAGATTATTCATTTTCAAATCTTTTATTTTATTCTGCGGTTTTTGATGGGTCAGCTAACCATGGGTTTTTTGCCACTCGTAAAGGGGTTTCAACTCGATACAATCACTAGTGATACAGTGGCAAAAATTCTGGTTTCATCGTCAAGGCGGAATACATCGGAGGGGTTAATATTGCATCACTGTTCGGGTCCCAACGTGTCCGTTGATTTGAGTTATTTGCAGGAATTAGCAATTGGGGCTCGTGAAGGAATTGAAGCCAACGCCCCAAAAGCGACAAATTCGTTGACCCTGACTCAGCGGCTCACGGTTTTTAAAACACGCAGGTGTTTCAAAATCCCTTTGGTTGTTCTGCGCGGCTATTTAGTGATTGCCAGAGCTTTGGCGATTGGATCAAAACGTAAAAAACAACTGCTCGCTTTCGAAAGTCTGCTTGATTATGCCCGAAGCCAACAGCGTTTTTCTAATGATAGATCACGAAAGCTTTTGAGTGAGTGGGGGATTGTGATTCCAATCCCTGACAGCTATCTATCCACGGTGGTTAGGACATTCTTAAGCCGTTAAAGGTGATTTATTTAGCTCCCAAAAGACAAAAACGGACTTGGGTGATCAAAGATCGTCGTTAGTTACTTTTCTGAGGTCGCTTTTGTCGAACGAATAACCACAATTCCCTGGAGGGCGGTTGCCAAATCTATAGCATCAATCCAACGGGTCATTTCGCCTTTTGCTCCGCTGTCCCGGACTTGAAACATGGCTTTCCGTTCACCCGTGTCTAAGTCCAGGTGGGAGTCGTCAAAGTTCACCACGTGGAGGGAGTGACCACTCTATAGGTCGCGATCCTCTAAAATGGTTTGGTTTCCAATACTTTGAGCAAAGTCCGAGGCCAAATGGGCAATGAAACCTGGGCCCTGAGCCAACCTTCGTAGCTCGCCATCGTCATAAGCCCCGTTTGCTACGTGATCTAAAAAGAACTCCTTTATTTTTAAAGGTGGCGCATCAGTTTTTTGAACAGGTTCAAAATCCATAGCGGGCAGGAGTCTAATTAATGTTTCATCCTCTCGAACGCCTCCAGTGGGGGCGGTGAAGTAAAGACTTTTGAGTTGGTCATAGAATTTTTGGGGTGAGACTTCAACGGCCTTACCATCTCCACGCTTTTCGCCGACAGCAGAGCTGAAAGCATGGGCGTAGCATGATTTCTCTTGTTCGCCCTGATACTTAGGACTTCCAAAAAAGCGTTCAGCCATTGGTATCTTACTCTGTGGAGATTTAAACCAACCACTGTTAAATCCTGCTTTAGTTACTAGGCCTCTCTTAGGACTTTGCAAATAGCTTGCAATACGCTGTTCACGTTTTTGGAAGTCTTTAAGTGCACGAGTTTGACGAAGTTTCCCCTGCCCAACTAGTACGTTTGGTAAATCTGAAGCTCCTGGTTTTCTGTAACAGTCAAGGTAGGGAAAAATGAATAAATCTCTTTCTAGATCCTGATCGTGTAAGTCAATAGGCTTGGCCGCTGCTTCTTTTAGTGGTCTGCGAGTTTGGGCCTCTCCAATCGAACATCCCACGCCGTCTGGTTTATTGAGTCGCTGTTGTTTGGGAGGATTTGGCCGACCATCACTCGCTCTTTTGAAGTTGAAGAATGAGGTATTACAGGGATCTCCTGGTGTCTCGAGTTTCGTCCTTCGGAGTGGCACATAAAGAACATCGGGATCCGTTCCCATTGATTCTTTCCTTAATGTTCCTTTTGATACTGTCCTTCGTGCACATTCGGGAAATTGATTGTTTTGGACCGATTGGTACAATGGACCAATCTTTTCTAAGGCCTGTTTGGTATGGTTTCTGGCCTCTTGACAAATCTGAGAATTGAACGCGGGTTTTTGGGGGTTGTTTATGTAGTGTTTAAGAAACTCCGAGATGGCCAACTGCCCTTTACACTGGCTTAAGTTTTGAGTGAATTGGACGTGCAGCTCAGGGTCCGCCTGAATGGCTGATTTGGATTCTGCAACTATCATCGCCAAAACAGGATGGTCAGTGATACAGGGTGAGTTTGCGGGTGGAGGGGGGACTTCTATTTGATTTGAAACGACACAATCCTTAGCCACTAAGGTCGCTGAATCCTTTGGCGTCGGAATAGAAACTTTGCAGCGAGCTTTTTGAAAGGCGGACTGCGCTTTTTTTAAGAACTTGCGAATCAACGCCATTTTCTGGGACTGATCGAGAGTCTTTCCCCAGTAATCTAAAATGAGCAAATCAACAGGAGGCAGGGCAAATATATTCTCACCACTTTCATTGATGTGATGAAAGTGGGCCAGTTGGCCTTGTGTTTTGTATCTGGGCATATCATAAAGGGACTCTGGGTAGAGGTTTTTTAGCAATTCAGCGTTGACGTTTACCAGCTTTTGTAAGTTTTCAAGAGTGGTGACTTGGCGATCCAGATCTTGAGCCCACCAGGTTTCAATATTTTGTGGGGCCTTTTTTTCCTCTGATAGTCTGTCGATTTCAGAACGAATGGAATTCTTCAGTCTGTATAAG
>JBILOD010000380.1:0-4380 GCA_044374645.1 Pseudobdellovibrionaceae bacterium
CGGAACTCAAAGAGGTCAGCTTTACGCTTGCCGAGTAAATAATCAGAGCGGTTTCATGCCACCTGACGCTGCGGATTGGCAAATCTGAATTCCTAGGTCGACACCTGGGAATTCTGTTGCCAAGGACCTTAGGGCCTTCGAGAATCGAAGGCTGAACCATTCTCCAGCTACGAGGTGTATCAATGGAATTGCAGACGCTTCTGAATAATATGTGGAACGACTACTGTGGTTTAAATCCCGCAGCCCAACGGATCTTTAACCTATTTTCAGCTGAAGGCGAGCATGTGGTCAATGATCATATTGCTTTGAGAACCTTTAAGCATCCACGTTTGGGTCTCGAGTCTATGGCCAAGACCTTCAAAGATCTTGGGTATCATGAGGTGCAAGATTACCACTTCAAAGCCAAAAAGCTTTATGCCAAACACTATGAACATATTGACTCAACTAAACCTAAAATATTTATTTCTGAATTGCTCTTAGATCAAATGTCACCCACTACTCAAAAAGCCGTTGAATCTGTCATAGAGCAAATTCCGGATGCCGTAATCAAATCACCGGAGTTTTCTTACTCGGGGCGCACTTGGAAGTTATCTTACAAGGTCTACGAGCAATTGGCGGCGGAAAGTGAATATGCTTCGTGGGTTTCGGCGATTGGTTTTCGCCCTAATCATTTCACGGTTTATGTCAACACCATGAAGAACTACAATACGATTCAAAAAGTGAATCAGTTTTTGGAGTCTAAGGGTTGTACGCTGAACAGTTCCGGCGGCAAAATCAAGGGGACACCCGAAGAGCTACTCGAGCAAAGCTCCACAATGGCCGAGCTTGTGAATGTGGCTTTCGAAGAAGGGTTCCATCAGGTTCCAGGTTGCTATTATGAATTCGCGCGCCGTTATGCTGATGCGAATGGTAAACTCTATCAAGGCTTTGTGGCGACATCTGCCGACAAGATTTTTGAATCCACCAATCGAATGTAGATTTTGGGAGAAGTCCACTAGTTTAGCGAAAAAAGGAGCTTGCTTTGAGAGAATGGTAATTGGGACATTCTCTTGAGACAATGCCTCTCCTTTAAGAGATAATAACTGGACTTGGCAACAGATTTCGATCATCCTGGTTTAAACCATTATTGAGTCAGAAGGAGTTTGTGGCCACACTCTCGAAAAACTGCATTTCTGAAAAGTCCACTTTAGATGCTTTAAAGAAGCCATCAGTGCTATTGATTGATGACAGTTTTGATACACTAGACATTCACAGAATGATGTTGGAAATGGACGGTTTTGAGGTCTTTACGGCTCAGAGTGGCGCTGAAGCATTCTCAGTTCTTTCTGCGGTTACACCTGATCTGATTTTGTTGGATTACTTTTTGGGAGACATGAATGGTGTCGGTTTTCTCGATCAGCTCGAAAAAATCAATCCTTTCGCTTCCGAACATATTCCTGTGGTTTTTCTCTCTGGCCTCGAAGAAGTTCCTAAGAGCAGGGCTATCGGACTCATTCACAAGCCCGCGGATATGAATTATTTTTTGGAAGCAGTTCACACTTATATTGAGGCCAATGCCCGTGCCCACTAATAAAGTAAAAGACGTTGGTACCGTGGCTCAAGAACAGTATCCTATTGTTGGGGTTGGTTCGTCAGCAGGTGGTTTGGAAGCCTTCATTCAGCTTCTCACTAAGATGCCCGGCAATTCGGGAATGGCCTTTGTATTGGTTCAACATTTAGATCCTAGTCATCCCAGTATGTCCGCAGAGATCCTCTCACGAGCGACCCATTTGAAAGTGGAAGAGGTTAAAGATGGAGTTCGAATCCAAGCGAATCATGTTTATGTCATTCCTCCAAATCATAGGATGCGCATTAATGACGGGGTATTATCGCTAGAAGATTCTGAACAAGGATCAAGAGTAAAGAAGACCATCGATTTTTTCTTTCACTCCTTGGGTATTTCTGAGAAACGACGTGCCATCGGAGTTGTTCTTTCTGGAACAGGGACTGATGGCACGGATGGGTTGCGCACGATTCGATCTGAAGGTGGAGTGACTTTTGCGCAGACACCGGATTCTGCGAAGTATTCGGCAATGCCTCAACATGCGATTGATGCCGGTGTGATTGATTTGGTCATGCGCCCAGAGGAGATGGCAAATGAGCTGCTTCGTATGGTAAAACATCCGTACCTTTCAGAGAAAAAGAAAGGCCCTGTGGCGATTGTTGAGGGTTCTCCTAAAGTGGGGTTTTCTCCACTAGAACAAATCCAGGAAGAGTCATCGACTCTACGGGCCTTGAGAACTATTTTTAGTCTAATTCTTAAGAGCACTAAAATTGATTTTAGCAATTATAAACCGACCACGATCAAACGGCGCATTCATCGGCGCATGATGGTTCATCGAATAAAGCGCTTGGAAGCATACGCTGAGTTTTTGCAAAGTCACGAAGATGAGATTCTGGCGCTTTATAACGATCTTCTCATCAATGTAACGAGTTTTTTTCGCGACCCTGAATGCTACGAAACTTTAAATCGCCAGGTCTTTCCGAAGATCATTAAAAATAAACACACAAACTCTGCCATTCGAGTGTGGGTTCCTGGTTGTTCCACTGGTGAAGAGGTTTATTCAATCGCCATTTCTCTCCTTGAATTTCTTGGTAACGTCGGCAAACACATGCCTATTCAAATCTTTGGTACAGATATTAGTGAGTCAGCCATACAAAGGGCCCGTATGGGGCAGTACTCTGACATTATTGCAGAAACGATGAATCCTGATCGCCTAAAACGGTTTTTTGATAAATTTGAAGGCGGTTATAAGATTCACAAGGACGTTCGTGATCTCTGTCTGTTCTCTCAGCATGATCTAACCACGGACCCTCCATTCGCAAAGCTGGACTTGATTTCGTGTCGAAATGTATTGATTTACTTTTCTCCCGTTTTACAAAAGAGAGTTCTTCCAATCTTTCATTATGCTTTATTGCCAAGTGGTTTTTTGTGGCTTGGTAAATCTGAAAATCTCGGAGATCAATCACGGCTTTTTAGTGCAGTGGAAAAAAGTCATAAGATCTATTCCAAGTCGAATGTTGCGAGTTCTATTCATTTTTCTTTCCGTGCCAAACATTCTCGAATCTCAACAGACACCGTCATCAGGGCGGCATCTTATGTTAAGCCAGAGTCAGGCATTCAGCAAGAAGCAGACAAAATTCTCCTTGCTAAATTTGCTCCACCCAGTGTTGTCGTTAATAGTGATCTCGAGATTCTTCAGTTTCGAGGTCGAACGGTGCCTTTTCTTGAACCGGCATCTGGCCAACCGAGTTTGAATCTTCTTAAAATGGTGCGTCCAGAGTTGATGGTAAGTCTTCGCTCGGTCATTCAAGCGGCCAAAAAAGAGAATGCCTCAGTATTGAAAAAAAACATTCATTATGAGTTGGATGCTCATGTTTATACAGTTGATATTGAAGTCACTCCCATCAATCCATCCGTCTTGAGTAAGGATCGAAGGTACCTGGTGATATTCAGTTCGAGTTCGTTGGTAGAAACAATCGCAAGAGGAAACGGATCCAACGCGAAACGATCTCGGTCTCCTAAGGCATTGAGTTTTAAGGAGCGGCAGATCAGTGAACTAACCAAAGAGCTGGCTGAACTCAAAGACTATCAGCAGTCCATCATCGATCAGTACGAGGCGACTCAAGAAGAACTAACCACCGCCAACGAAGAATTGCAAAGTACGAATGAAGAGCTTCAGAGTACAAATGAAGAAATCGAAACAGCCAAAGAGGAGCTGCAGTCGACGAATGAAGAATTGGTCACCGTCAATGATGAACTGCAAATTCGCAATAATGATCTAACCACCCTGAGTAGTGATCTTAATAATCTCTTCAATAGCATTGATATTCCCGTTTTAATGGTTGGTCGTGATCACCGCATTCGAAGGTTTTCTCCAAAAGCACAAGGCGCCTTCAATTTGAATTCCGCGGACTGCAATCGGCTCATAGGCGATATTCGCCCCAGTTTTAATGCTAATCTGGATACTTTAGTTTCTGAGGTTTCCGAAACTCTTCGATCCAAAGAATTGGAACTTCAAGACCACAATGGAGTTTGGTTTCGGCTACAGGTTCGGCCCTATCGAACCATCGACAATAAGATTGACGGAGCTGTAATCACCTTGATCGATATTGATTTTCTTAAACAGAAAGAACTGCGGACGAGAGAGTCGCTTGAGTATATGACCGCGGTCTCAGACACAGTTCCATTTCCACTAGTCGTAGTGAACGCAGCTTTGCAGATTCAATCAACCAATCGGGCGTTTTATGACTATTTTAACCAAACTAAAATTGAAGGTGTCGTTGATTTTGAATCTGCCATCGGATTATCAAATGAGTCCTTGTCTCTATTCCAGAAGG
>JBILOD010000212.1:0-6787 GCA_044374645.1 Pseudobdellovibrionaceae bacterium
GTTTTGTTTATTTAGGCTTTTTCTAATACCAAATCAAATTCTACGACCTGACGAGGGAGGCGCTCCTCCCCAGGCAGGTCAATTTCACGAAGTTCGATAGGCCGAACCACGCGATCTTGCTCTACTCTTGGGATTCGATTTAAGATGCGATCGCCAGAGTTGTACTGGTTTCCAGCAAAATAAAGCTGAGTGGTGAGTTCATTGAATCCCCATTTGTGAACCTTGTAGTGAATGTGTGGTGGACGAATCCATTGAGTGTCTGCTGGGTAGGCACCAGGTAAGATCGTTTTAAAGAAATAGTATCCTTGATCATCTGTAATAGATTTGCCCCAATACTGAAAGTTGGGATCTAAGGGGGCAGAGTTTGGATCGTTGGGGTGATTGTATTTACCGCTGGCGCAGGCTTGCCAGATTTCTACGAGTGTTCCTGCGACGGGTTGGCAATCTAAACCTGTGACTCGACCCATGACAACAATTTCTTCCCCTTCCGCACGTTGGGTGCGTCCTTTCACTTGGGTGAGATCCCAATCCTTGTCGTCCTGGGGTTTCACCGGGTAAAAGGGGCCTTCTGTTTGGGGAGGTGTTCTACCACAGAGGGCGGCAGCTTGTCCGATCGTAGCAACACCAATGGCTGCGCTTGTTCCTAAACCTAATTTTAAAAGCTCTCTACGTTTCATATTCAACCTCACGTTAAAGGGTTAGAGAAAAAGTTTGCACTTTAAAATGAAGTGCTGAATGAAAAAGTAGAGGTGTTTTAAGAGAAAGAACAATAGAAAAGACCTATGGTTACCATAGATTAAAAAATCTGAGTTTTTGTTAACAAAATGGTCTTAGACATTTCATCGATATGCCAAGGTCTTTGGCCAAAATTAGGTATTTAATTCTTTTTTGGATCCAAGTTTTTGAAGATATCGCGGTAGATATCAGTGATCACCGAGTTCATGCGTCGCTTTAGGTTGTTGGACTCTTCCGGAAGAAAGGTCGCGCCAAAGATTTGCAATGGGGTTTCTCCGTCTTTTTCGGAACGGACGTGCTTGATTTTCAGTTCCAAATCCTCCGGGGGCCGACAGCTCAAGGTAAGCACTCCTCGCACGGAATCGCCCGCATTAATTTTCGGTTCAGCATTTCTAAAGATAATCGCAGCACCGCCAATGCTGATGTCTTTCAGTTTTCCGAAGGAACGGAGTGGTCTGCCATTAAGATGGGTAAATTTAAAGACGGCATAGTAATCAGTGGGAATCTTTAAACGTTCGTTATTGCGTCGCTGTATAAAATAAAATGTATTTAATGGGCCAATGGTTACAGTTTTTCCATGGAGAACATTAAATACCGACTTAAAGAGAAACTTGGTTTCATTGACAACAAAGCTAAAAATCGCTTCCTGGGGGGAGTGGATGCGGCTAGAGCTCTTGAGTAGACCGGAAAGCAGGGTTGGTGAAGAACCTTCTGACCTGGGTTTGACAACAATGACTGTACCATCATCACACTTACCAACAATTGATACCGCATTAGAAATAGCGAACTCAAGGGCAGCCTTAACTTCCGTTTCGGTAAGAGGTTGAAAGATTTCGTCGTTTCGAATTTTTTCGGCAGCCATAGTTAATAGTCAATCAGAGCGGATGTAACTCGGCAAGTACAGTTCCAGTTTTATAGATTCACACTGAGTAAAATGCCGCTATGACATTCAGGCCCATCAAGTATTTCCTTCTGTTTAAGGTAGGCACGAAGGACTAGGGCTTTTTTACTGTATTGTCCTTCAAACTGGTGCCGCTGCTTCTTTCGACGCTCGAGAAAATCCAAAAGTGGGTCTTCAGAATGAGAAAAGGACTGGTCGTCAGTGGATGTAGAGTTTTCGGTTTGGATTTCTGACAATGAGGGTAGATCCTCCGATTTTAGGGTGAAAATCTTCGGAAGATCATTGGGTGTTATAACTTGAAACCCGATTCCATCGGTTTTGACCTGTGTCAGGGTGCCTCCTTGTTTTCAGTGAACTCTGCGTTTTTCATCAACCTGTTCGGTTGATTCGATCCACATACTCGACCTTGATCCAGTATAAACGACTGATCAGCAAATTTCTATGGAATGCCAAAATGAGACATATTCGATGTTCAAAACAGATATTCTAGAGATTTCACAAAAAGGCCATTTGAGTTTTCGTAATAAGTTCGATGGATTAAAAGTCCACTACGACTATGGGCTGGATTTCTCACTGTGACTTTTAAGACTGGTCTGGTAGACTTGGTTATAAATAGGAATTATTGGATGCGATTCCTCAAGAGCCCATCCTAGATCCAAAACGCGGGAGACAACATCGGAGGTTGTGACGAATGAGCTATCTAGAAGGCAAAAGAATATTAGTGGTTGATGATGAGCCGGGAATTCGCGAGCTTTTCGTAGCAGAACTCAATATGCAGGGTTGTGAATGTCTCGAAGCCGAAAGTGGAAAAGTCGCCTTTGAAATGTATAAACAAAATAAGTTTGATGCCATAGTTTCCGACATTCGCATGCCAAATGGCGATGGGATGTTTCTACTTCAGAATATTTTGCAGCTAGGTGATCCCACCAGCTTTCTCGTTTTTATCACAGGTTACAGTGACCTACCCATTGAGGAGTTTTACGAGCGCGGCGCCGACTTGGTGGTCCAAAAACCCTTTGAAATCGATGTCGTGGTAAAAATGATCGAAGATAACTTGCAGTCGCCTCGCACTCAATGGCGTCAGATGGTTCGTATGGTCACGCGGTTTCCAGTGGAAGTAACTTGGGATGATGGGCGAAGTACTTTTAATACCATGACCGTCAACTTTTCTAGGCGCGGAATGTTTATTGCCTGGTCAGGGGAATTCCCTGATGTGAGTTCAATGATTGATTTGAAGATTCCTGTTAAAACGGCATCAGGTGCAAAAACATTCACTGGTTCCGCCATTGTTCGATGGGTCCGTAAAGAGAATAAAGACGATCGCCCCTGCGGGCTGGGGGTCGAGTTTCAAGGCATGAGCTCAAGCTTGGTCAATGAACTTTGTGAGATGATCGGCTTTAATTATATCTGCTAGTCAATATTTAGTGTAAATAAAAAATGAAAGTAGAGCTAACTTTCCTTGAAATGAATATCAAAGAAGCCCAAAGCAAGCAGGTCGATGTGCTAGCGCCAACATATTTTGAGTCTGCGGAAAAATACTGCCTGGCAAAAATGAAGTTGATCGTTAAACTTAAATTAAATAGAGCGTTTAATTAAAATATTTTAATGCCGTTCCTTATTTTTTTTGTGAAGTCGTAGTTTCAATATCTGCAACCGCTTTAAGAATATCTTGGGCCTGATCTTTGGTGCTTGCATCATGATCGACCCAAACAATTTTACCGGCTTTTATCAAAAAAGCTTGTCGACTAGCAAAGCCAAAATTAACAGAGACACCAAAGGCTTTAGCAATTTGTTCTTTTTCATCGGAAACGAGATTAAAAGGAAGTCTTAATTCCTGATGAAATTCGAATTGTTTTTTAACTGAATCTGTACTCACTCCCACCATTGAGATCTTCTTCTGTTTTAGTATTTGGTATTGATCACGAAGGCTCTCATTTTGAGCAGTGCACCCAGGAGTGTGAGCACGCGGGTAAAAGAAAACCAATAGATAGCCGTTTTGATAGAAATCTTTAAAGCTGAGAAGCTTATTTGACTGATCGAGACCTGAAATATCCGGTGCTGAATCGCCAATTTCAAGTGCTAATGCATCAAACGAAATACAAAAGCTCATTACTAAAAAGCACTTTATAAACAGACTCATAACTTCACCTCTGCACGACATTAAAGATGAAGTTTGATATGATTTCAACACACTTTTTGTTCGATTTTGGTTTTTCGAGGTGCTTTTTTTACTGTCTTTGGTTCTGCTTACCAACTCCCGCCGGAACAAAAATTGGATGACCAATCCAAAGGGAGTACAAACACTCCTCTGCTATTGAGGATATTCAATTTCAAGTCAGCCACAGATTTCTTTATATAGAGGAAATTAAAAGGTTGTTTGTGTTAAGTAGAGCTACCTGTATCTTGACAAAGTTCGATTTAGACAATCTTTAGATAGAAGTGTCTAAGTTATTCCTTCCTGTAAACCAAATAATGCCATTGCCCACCACCCAAAAAACCGTTGTAATATTGAAAACTGATTTAGGATTCCAAGGTACCTGAAAGGTTCCTAAAATTCTATCTCAATGAATCGAGGGCTTATGCATTTCTGGACTTTGGCTGTAATAGTTTTATCCGCGATTTCTAGCTTTGGGCAGAATCATTCTGATTTTGACGAAACCAAGATTCAGGCCCCTTTATTTGATTCCAATGAAGAAATTCTGCAGACAATCATCTGCCGAACACGGGACCATTTGAGGTGGGACTATTGTTCATATACCAATGATCGCGATTACGAAAAAATGCGAGATTTCAATTTTATGAACTGGGGACCTAACAAAATAGTTCAGAAGCCTGATTTCAGTGTTGGTCGTTCTTTTGAATTTATGTTTGAAGGTTTTGCCCGTTCAGACTTGGGTCTCCTTATTTGGGATGCCCCAGATGGCTACGAAAGTCATTCTCATCTAAAACTAATGATGTTCTTCCCCCGTTTGGTGTTGCCTGCAATTCGTTTTGAGGTCGACGCAGAAAAAGATATATTAGTTGTGACCTTACCTACTAAGGAGGAAGTCATCTTCAATACTGAAACTAAAGAGGTCATGCAAGGTGTTTTGATAGAAGCCCCGATGTCACAAGATGCGAAGGGAATAGCGAAGGCGCCCGGTATTTTTTATTCAGGGAGTGGTGTTGTGGTTGAGGCTGATCAAGTCAATGACTACCCTGTGGGTTCACTCGCCGAATCCAAGAATTCTTTGGCGACGATCAAAAAGAGAGGATTTAAAGACTGTAAAGTTCCAGTAAAGGAACTTTGGTTTACTGATTCATCGAAGAGGGGCAATGTCTTCTTTAATAAAAAGTACGTGACTGATGAGGCCTTTGACCAATTTTTGAAAGAGCGATGCCACTTTTCGATGTTTTAGAGCTCAAATTGTTTCAGATGGTGAAAGATTGCATCGGGGGCGCGGGCTGAGAGCTGATATGTTCAGCTCGAACGACAATGCCTGTGAGAGTTTCCAAGGATAGTTGCTATCAAAGAGCTTTCATCGAATATGCCATTGGCAAGGGTTTTGCATTCTGTCTATCAAGTATGTATGCAAAATTTATTTACAATTATTTGGATCGTTTGTTGAACAGGGTTTTACCCCTTATACTGCTGATTGCCTTTTTTTCTCAGGCACAGGCTGGTGAAGTAGTTACTCTGGCTAAAGACCAGGAACAATGTCAGCCTCAGTCATCGCTTCACGCGGAACAATTAAGCTCGATTCCTAAAAGTATAAATTTGATTAGTGGCATTCCGCTGACTTCAAGCCAAGATCGAACAGGTGGTTTCGGGGATGTCAGTTCTAATATCATGGCGGCCTACGAGTTTAAAGGAAGATATCCTGAAACAAGAATCCAGCTGTTCATTACTGATTCCAAATACACAGATGAAGCAGGCAAAATCAAAAAAAGTACAGAGATCGCGAAAGTGATGATTCCAAGCCTAGATTTGACGAATCTTGATCGCCCTCAGAGAATAAATGGGATAGATATTTTTATTCTATCTACGCCCTATGAAGAGCTCTACAAAGGTGCTCCTTCAATCCCAGAATTGCCTAGAGCCGATCTTTCGATTCAATATACAGCCAATCGATCTTCTGGGCTTACTTCGTTAGGGAGGCTATCACCGATTAATTTGGCCTTTTGGGAGTATGGCGAGTCTCGAATATTGAGCAGTCCCTACAATAATCCCGAAACCGAAGTTCAGTGGTTTAGTCTCTTTACGGGTCTCGCTGATAACGAACTCGGTGTTGCACAATCTAAAAAGGACGAGCGCGCTTTTTTAGATTGGGGCACGATTGAGAAGAATCTTTCGGAAGGTCTTCATAAAACAGTTAGTTTTGCGAATTCAAAAGTTGGATTTGCAATGGGTAAAAATCCAGTGCTAATAGAACTTTATGTTGAGGCATTCAAAGAACTTGCACAGCGGGAGCCACATACGAAATTTATTCTGCTCGCAAATTATCAAGCTAACATTGAATTGAGTGAAACGCTTATTCCCAATTTTGAAATCGTTCCCATTAGCTTTTTAGATTATGAGACAATTGAATCTTTGGTTTACCGAGTCCCTATCGCTCCACTGGTGGCCGGTGATACTTTATTTGCAGTAGCACTTAAAAGAACATTCAACAATAGGTACTTTGTGCATGAAATTTTAGATTGGAAAGAACCTTTGGAGATATCAATGCAAAGGCTAATGGAGAAGTCCTTAATGAAGAAATATGGTTTGCTTGAGCTTTTGGCAGAGAAGAAGTTCAAATCTTTTACCCTGCGTAAGAGCGATAGCCAGCTTGAAGGCCAAGACAAGAAAAGAAAAATCGAGGGTCTAACTTCATTTCTTCAGGATCATTCTTTACAGAAGACCATAGCAAAGACTTTGGCGCCTCAACTGAAATCGAAAGACCTCTATGCAAATACGATCAAAGCTTATCAACTTTTGAGAAGTAAACTCGACTATCTTCGCGCGTGTAAAACGACAAGTTCAGAGATTATGAAAGAACTGTATGTCAAGCTTGGACTTAAATCTTCTAGTCCACAAAAAGTTTCGAAGAAAAATGGAACCTTTCAACTCATTCAACAAGATCCTTAGGACTATAAAATCATTTAGGTAGCCTTCAATTGTGGTCGAATATT
>JBILOD010000213.1:0-6774 GCA_044374645.1 Pseudobdellovibrionaceae bacterium
CCAGTTGTCCATTGATGTGGATTTGGATGGTATCGACGAGTGGAAGGCGGGTGAGCGGAAATACCGATGAATAGTTAACAATCGAATCTGAGATATTTGAAAGTGTGTCGGCAAAAGACTCACAGAGACTTCCGACGGTTCCACCTGTTTTTTGCACTAACTCCATATAACGAGCTCCTGGGTAGCGTGCAAAACCGTCTTTATTGAGTTCGGTTTTGCAGGCATCATTGGTGACGGTGATGGCGGATACTGAGTAGTTGGCGGGTTTAGTGAGGTCGGTTCGGCCCGTGTATTGATCAAGGAGGTCGACATACTTTTGGACTGAGTGAAGATTTGGGTCATTGTAGTTGCTGTTGAGAAAGGAGTAGGCATCATGGCTGAAGTCATCTTCATCGCTGACAATGATCACTGCCAGAAAGGCATCGCCGCGACGGAATCCAGTGTTATTGGGATTAGTAAGGGTGGCTTGGAGAGATTGGAAAGCTCGTTCATCGCCTGTACCTTTAATTCCAAGCTGAGCATTGATCATAAAGGTGTTGATGACATCAGGAGTGTTGCGATCGATGATAAAAGTTCCAGAATGTGCAGTGGTGTCAGCACCATCTCGGAGCCTTCCATGAGGAAGGTTTGGATCAAAAAGAGTTTTCCATGAATCGGTTGCCCCTACACCAATATGGTAGTCAAACTTAAGTGTGTGAAACCTTTCAATAAAGGATTGAAAGTTATTGGCCAGATTCTCCTGCGAGGTTTTCATGGAGCCAGAGTTATCGATAATCCAGAGGATATCGATTTTTCTCGGTTCATAGACTCCATCTTGAGCGTAAACGTTCGCTTCTGGGAGAATGGAAAAGTTAGTGGCTTTTTTGGTTTCGCATCCGATGCTAATGAGACTACCTGCTAAAATCGCTGTTAGTAGTTTTTGTCTCATGGGTTCCTCCGCTCAACGAAAAATCATGTTCGTTTATATGTTCTATCGTCAGTTTATGGGAGAAAAATAGGCGGCGACAAACCGGTGGCTAAATAATGAGAGATACATAGGAATTTCATGGTGTGTTTACTGGAATGGGGTATTTTAGCTGCGGAAAAATAATTATCGGGTGTCTACAACATCTACAATGTTTTGAAAAACCGAGAAAAACGGCTGAAGGCACTTCAGAGAAGTTCACTTTTTTGACTAGAAGATTAACATAAAATGGAAGTTTTCTTAAGCCATTAAAAACAGGCCTACCGAACATCCTGTTCAGTAGACCTGTGGTAGATAAAAAGTATTTATTTAAAAATAGAAACGTCCACCCATCCCAAGGTTGATATAAACATTAGTGCTCGGGATAAGCTCGAGAATTGCAGCCACTTCACCGAAAAGTTCCACAGCCGGATTGTTAAATTGGTAGGACATGCCAAGCGGAGCGCGGGCACCTATGCCGAGGCCAGATTTATCTTTGCCACTGTAACTCGAAACTCTACCTCCGGCGCCATAATACAAATTCATTGGTAGTTTACCCAAATGAAAAAAAGAAAGCTGGTGTACTAAGTAATCACTCTGCACATGGAGTGCATTCGGTCCGCTCAAGCTCCAAGCGAAGGCGCCATCGATAGCGTGAGTCTTGTCGAGCCACATCTTCATAGAGACACCGGTAGGATCACCAATGACGGCCCCTAGGCCAAAGGATTCTGCGTGCGAAGACAATGGAGAGAAGAGGGTTAGTAACACTATGGTGACAAAAAGTTTTTTGAACATGCCGTTTATCTTCCTTGAATCATCGAGAGACAAATTTAGTGTGGCGAAAATATCATATTGAGGCAAGGGAATTCATTAAAATTTGTTTATATCTGCATATTCAAAGTGAAAGCTCTTGGAAATCATACGGTTACCGAATTGAGACTTTGTTGTCTAAGTGTTGCCTAGTATCTGAAATCACTAATAAGGGATATCCTGGTTTTGAGTGGAGGACTCTACAATGCACGTATTCAGGCGCATTCAACATTCTCATTCTAGATCGACCCTATGGGCCTTCATTGCACTTCTATTGACTTGTTCGTCAAATCTCTGGGCCCAAAGTTATGTCGAAGGCGAGCTCATCATAAAGACTAAATCAAAGATGCTCCCTCAGTCGCAAAAAGGCTTTATGGGCAAAATGGCCAACAAAGGGCTCAATTTGAAAGCTAGTTTTGGCAGAATGCGGCTCCATCAACTCAAAGTACAGCCTGGAAAAGACATCAACGTGGTGATGCGGGAACTGGCTTCGGACCCTGATGTTGAATATGTGGAACCAAACTATATTATCCATAAAACCGAAGACCCAAGCTCAGCCATCGAACCCATGTCACTGGAGCAAATGGCGGGTTCGACGAGTTTCACCAATGGAAGCTACTCTCAATCATCGGCTCCTGTTGGGGTGAATGAAGCTTGGCAGGAAATGACCAGCACCGTCACCGACCGTCCCGTGGTCGCAGTTTTAGATACGGGTATCGATTACAATCATAATGTGTTTTTGCAGTCAAAGTCACTTTGGACCAATTCGGCGGAATTGCCTGATAATGGTATCGATGATGACGGGAATGGCTACGTCGATGATGTTCACGGCTGGAACTTTTTTGCTAGTCATAATAAGCCATGGGATGATGACGGACACGGCACTCATGTCTCGGGAATTGTTGTGGGCACGTCCATTGATATTTTCGAAAGCCCTATTCGTGAATCGAAAGTAATTGTTATGCCTTTGAAGTTTCTTGGCGGCGATGGTTCTGGCGACACAGTGGATGCCGTGCGCGCCATCGACTATGCCATTACTAACGGAGCAAGAGTTATTAATGCCTCCTGGGGTGGGTCTTCTTACAGTCGCGCTCTCCATGAGGCATTCACTCGAGCCTATGAGCATGGACTTTTAATTGTTACTGCCGCGGGAAACTATGGTACGAATAATGATACTAGCCCCATTTATCCGGCCAATCTAAACTTACCTGGTTTAGTGTCGGTGGCGGCTTCCAACAATTGGGATGGTTTGGCCTCTTTTTCTAATTATGGTGTTCAATCGGTGCATTTGGCGGCTCCCGGAGTCTCCATCAGTAGTACCTTTCCTAGAAATCTCTATGGATTCTCAAGCGGAACTTCGATGGCGGCTCCTTTTGTGGCCGGAGTTGCGGCCTTACTACTTCGTGAATCTACTAAGCTCAGTGGATTTCAGTTGCGCGAGCTGATATTGAATTCGGTGAAGTCTTCTGTCAATTTTTCTCAGAAGATTTATACCAGCGGCCGGATCAGTGTGGTTGATGCTTTGCGAGCAGCGAAGAACCTTGCAACGGTTGAAAGTGTTTTGCCGACCTATAACTTCAGTGTGCCGGAACGCTCGGTAGCTTCTGAGCAGAGTGGATCATCCGGTGGAGGTGGTGCTGCTAGTGGAGGATGCGGTACGATTAGTGTGATCCGAGCTTTTAAAAATGGTGGCGGTGGCGGAAATGGTCCTTCCAATGGGAATGCTATCCCAGTGTTGTTGGTGTTGATGTTGCCATTAGTGTTGTGGGCGTTGCTGCGAAACTCTAAGACGGAGTCAAAAGCGACGGTTTCAATGTTCGATATGCGTTTTGCAAAACGTATTGATGTGTCAGACACCGTATTAGTTAAAACACGCCAGGGTACTTTTGAAGCCAGTCTCAAAAATATCTCTAAGGGTGGTTTGGCTTTCACGTTCAATGGCAAACGTGTGGCTGTTGATGAACAGGTGAGCTTTGTGTTCACAAATCGTGACGGCACCGAACAGGTCGAAGTCGCTGGTCGCATTGTATGGACCGACGATAAGTCAATGGCTGGGGTGCAGTTTCATGTGCTGACTCAATATGTGCAAACGTTCTTGCTGCGCTCTTACGCTTAACCAGCGACTTTCTTAGAGCATGCAAGCGCTCATTTCCTTGTCCACCTCACCAAGTAGGGCCTTGAGACGTTGGAATTTTCCAGGGTTTTGCAGGGCCTCTTCGAGAAATGGGGCCAATTTCTTCCATTGTCCATTTTCTCGGAGTGAAAATAGAAAACTCATTAGCGTGTCTTTTTCTTTGGGTTCAAGTCGCGCAGCTAAAGGTTTCAGAATTCTTTCAAGATTATTTTGGATCTCTTTTATCACCGCGATGCTGGGGGTTCGAATCCGCGCTAATTGCGCTAGTGCTCCACCACCAATGGCATAGGCTGCATTCGTCATACCACTCTCAATGAGTTGAGATGTGACCTCGGAGACCACTCGACGCGACTCAATGGCTTCGGAAAGACTCGGAGAGGGGTATCCCATAGTCATAGAGTTCGTGATATGATTTAAATTGTTTTGAGCCATCAAGAGGTCATAGGTTGGTTTGGCCATACCAACCGTGCCCGAGAGACTTGTCAACATAGAGCTGACCGCACAGGTTGATCCAAGTGGTGGAAAAATGAGTGTCGACAGACACGCTGCTGTTGCTACGCTTCCTGTCGCCAGATTCGATTGCTGACTCACTTTCTGAAGGGTTTGGAGCGCTTTTTCTTGGAGCACTCTGTTTTCTTGAAACTCTTTGATGGCATGGCAAACTAACTTAGAACTGTTTGGGTGTTCTAGAATTATCTGTCCAAAAATCTGAGGGTAAGTGCCCACAAGTTGTGCCAAATGGTAGTTTGGGGGGCCATAGGTTGATTCTATTAACTGATTGGCTTGCTTTGCAAAAAATAGGGCGGAATCGATGGCTCCGATGGCAGCCTCATTTCTTTCGTCTAATGTTAGTGGGTTACCTGACAATTGGGGGCCGTTTGCTGGCAGTAAGTTTTCAGTGGGAAGATTAACCGTGTTGAAACGGGAGCGAATGGGCTCCTGTAATAAAATCGCATTGGCTGGATCTAGAGTTTCACTTTGTATTGCAGATAGGTAGTTTAAGTATTCAATTTGTGACTGAGAAATATCTCGGTGGTCTCGAAGTTTTTCATTAAAGGGTATTCTATGATAGTCCTTTTGGAGTTTCGTGACCACCTCTTGAAGCTTTTTGTTGGTGTTAGCCAGGCTAATGGAATTGGTGTGATCCGCCTTCTTTATAGAATCTAAAATATTTCCAGCCGTTTTTTTATCTCGGCATACAGGGCCCCGCCGTGGGTGGCTTTCGCTCCAGCCACAGATTTTTTGAAATACCTTTCCAAAGTCCTCAAACTGTTTTTCTCCACCATAGGACTTTGCGATGGAATAGGACCTTTTTAGGGCGGCGACATTGATTTCAGCGAGCGCAAGATCGATCAAAGCGGTGGCCTCGATTCCATGTCCAGAAGAACGGATGTTAAAGTCGGAGGATCGAGTCATCGGAGTGGAGACACAACTCATGGAGCTTGAGAGACCAATCGCAAGTGAGCGTCCGAGATCTTGAGCTCCGGAAGGAAGACAGTCGGCGAGGGATTGCATGGCTTGAATTTTTCGGTCTAAGAGCTCTAATCTTGCGATTTCAGCACGGCTCAGTTGGCGACTTGATTCTTGGGATCTCAATTTCTGAGCGGCCTCTGCCCAATGGTTACGATCTTGAGGGAATGGACTGTAGGCCATCGATTGCTCCAGTGTGGAGATAGCAGAATTAAAGTCAGCGGAGCAAAATTGAGAAGTCACCATTGAAAGTGCAAAAAAAATAATGAATGACAACGAGTACGCTCCTTTAGTTCAGCAGAGAATCAATCACTACCAGTCGATCATGTTCGGGGTCGCAATGTATGTTGACGGATTTTTCATGGATTCGTTCAATGAGCAATCGTGAGGTGGAGTTGGAAACTGTAGTGAGTGCCTGTGCCACGGATGACATGAGTGCACCACATTTTTTTGACATTTTAATATCTTGGATTCTTTTGACCTCGTTTAGGGGAATTGTGTTGGGGTAAAAGGATCGTGTTATCCAATTGGGACCAGACTCATAAACCTGAGGCGCTATAAGTTTTCCTTTCGTTGCACGATTCAATGAGCTCCCATTGACAGCTTTTGTTAGGTCAATGAAATTATCAATGGATTCTTTGGTATTTCCTGTGGGGGAGACGAAGACTTTCAGAGCGAGGTGGGGGTTATTTTGATGGATATAAATTTTCCCTTCGCCTCCTCGATAATCGTGGCGCACTTCGGAGGCTGGTTTTCCCTTGAATTGTTGAATCATGTCTTTTGCTGGGGTCTTTTGCGGGTTGAGGAGTTTATCCAGCTTTGATTCTATGTTGCTCAGGCACCCGCGTTTTTGGGCGCCACCAAATGCAATTGGCACAGTAAAGAGTAGGATCGCACAGAAATAAACAAAGGGAGTTTTTAGATGCTGCAACACGAAACTATCCAATCCATATTAAGTTCATTCTATATTCGCCGAAGATAAATTAACAACCAGAAAAAACGGCACCCCTCTTTGCCTCTTTGGGGACGGAGTCCGCCAGTCGCCTCCCCCCTTTGGGGACGGAGTCCGCCATCCAATCGCTTCGACGACAGGGGCTAAACTATAGAGGTTTTAGTGAGGCATCAAACTTGCGTGAGCCTTCTGCATGAGACTCAGTCGCTTCCATCTTCTCTGGCCAGAATCAGCAACCGTTCACCTCTATTGGAGGTGCCACAATCGCGAATTCTATTTAAGTGACACTAACATTAAAGATCTCTACTTGAAGTGTATTGAAGATAGTCTAGATTATAAGAAGCAGGGAGAGAATTGCCAGATTCATGCTTTTTGCGTCATGGATAATCACTACCATCAGTCCGTAACCTATAAAAACGGCTCGCAGAATTTATCAAGTTTCATGCGTTATGCTCACGGACTCTT
>JBILOD010000214.1:0-6719 GCA_044374645.1 Pseudobdellovibrionaceae bacterium
ATTCCTTAGGGTCTGTTCCCTCGATGGCATACAGACTCAGAGCTTGCAGATTTGCATCACTGTCAAAAATCGATTTGCTGACGGGCCCCAGTTGATTTGTTTGGTTATATTCTTCAAGAATTGGAAACAAACTTTTTTCCATGGATAGAATTTGGTGGCGGGCCTGTGATGAAAGACTTTGAGTGAGCTTTGCTGAAGAATCGAAAACGTAAGCGATTTTGTCAGTTTCAAAAACATGGAGTGCCAAAAGCACAAAGCAAAACAAAGAAAGCGAGGCTAGGCCTAATAACAATGTAAAAAACTTTGCACGCAAACTCAGTTTGCCCCAAAACATATTCATAATGATTTTGTCGGTCCATTCAAACAGTTACTTGAGTCTGTCTGAATAAGAACCAGACCTTAGAATTGGAGCACAAAAAAACCAAGCCTCATTTAAAAAACTAAGTCATACTTTTGATCATGCCATCCAGAAAAAACCGCGATGTTAAATTAATTTTGATTGGTTTTCTCATTGCAGCCTGTTTTTTGGGACTCCTGATTTTTGATTACTTGCGTCCGGCCTCGGGCGCTTTAGTAAATCGCAAACCAATAGGGTTTGCCGAGTTTGTAAAGCAGGACGTGCGTCGACGAATTGATGGGGAAATTAATTGGGGGGAGCTCACTGAGCTCGGTCTTGTTTATTGGGGAGATACGATTTTTGTTGGGCCGAAGTCTAGTGTAACAATAAAGTTGGATTCTGGTCAGGTCCTTAAATTAAAGCCCAATACTCTCATCGTGCTCGCTTTTTATCAGCAGCAACCTGAGATTCAAATGCGATTCGGTCGTTTAGCAGCGGAATTAAATGGGCGCCAACTCATGATTCATTCAGATAAGGGGCTTAACGAAGCCAGTGGCAAGGGAACTTTGGAGACGGAAGTGAATGGCCTTTCTTCACTCAAAGTCCACGGCGTAGAGGGCATTCTCACTTTGAAAAAAGGTGATACAACGGTTTCACTGACTGAAGGCCAAACCTTTATATTGGGAGAAGCAATACAAGTTGAGGAAGTTAAATCGACGGTGCTACCCTGCCAGTTCGTAGTTCCGAACACTCAGGAGGCTAACATTGACTGGGTAGAAGGTTCAAAAGTTCAGCTCCAGTGGGTGGCAAATGCTGAAGCCTGTGGGCGATTTGAAGTTTTAATTTATGAAAGCGAAAATCAAGAGGAACCTTCTCAAAAAATTGAAGTTGGAGAAACGAAACTAGAGATCCTACCCGAAAGTGTTACACCCTTTTATTGGCAAGTTCTGGGTAGAGATTCGTCCGGGCAGGTGGTTGGAAGTTCCTTGCGGCAGAAAATCAATTTGGTTGGTTCGACACCAACACCAACTCCAACTCCAGCACCTTCAGTGACGCCAGGTCCTGAAAAAATAACATTGCCTCCAGTTCTCAAAGGTCCTGTCGTTCAGAATGTGCCAGACATTTTAGTAGAACGAGAATTTAACGGTCAGAGAACTAAGAAAGTAAGTATCGATGTTTCTTGGAGCGAAATTAAGGGTATTGAAAGATATTACTTGGAAATCTCCGCATCGGCTGATTTTGAACCGTCATTGGTTCTTCCGGTGCAAGGGAACACCATAAAAGTTGAAATCGAGCAGCCACAAAAATACTTTGTGCGAGTGTTTGGAATCGAAAAGAAGAGTGGGCGCAAATCAAGTCCGTCAAAGTCTCGGGAGTTTGATTACAATCTATTGGATCCCATTAAGACTCCGACTGATTGTTTGCCAAAAGAGGGGACAACGTTTGCATTTGAAGATCAGAAACCAATGGTGCTGGCCTGGAGTAAGGGTGAGGGAGATGTTGAGTTTGAGCTGGAGATCGCGAAAGACTCCATGTTCAAGGCAGTCTTATTAAAGCTCCAAGGTCATGGGAACTCCTATCTAATTACTGAAAAAAATCTGGGAGGTCGCTATTACTGGCGCGTTCGGTATTTCAAAAAAACGACCGGCCAAAGGTCCTCCTGGTCGAACACTCATACATTTTCGATTGTAAAACTGCTCTATGATGAACCGCCAGAGTGATTTCGACTAAATACATACAATTGCGGAATCACGATAATCGGCATGACTTTCGGCGAGGAGCTACAAGTCCATCTGGAATGCTGTGGACGCCATTTCGAAAGCAGGCCAAGATTAGATCAAGAGCAGCGATAGGTGCCCATGTTTCATGTGATAGTTGGCAGTTTCATTTTGATTTGGTTAAGTGTTTTTGGATCCTTAGGGGTGGCCCAAGTTCAAACTTCTACTCCATCGGCATTGCCACCGGCCAATTCGGGTTCGACACCGACAATTCCACCTTCACCACCAGCCCAAATAACAGCACCAGCAGAAACGGTACCGCGGAATTTTCAACCATCAGGTGAGGTCGATGCTCCACCTATCAATAAACTCTCTGAGGATGCAAAGGTCACAGAATATTTTGCGTGGAAGGGCATTGGCGGCTACAAGGGAGAGAGTAGTCGCTATCAAGTAGAGGTATTGGGTACACTCTCCAGAGGCCGTTTTATAAATAAAAACACATCCATTCAGAAAAAAATGAAGGGTAAATGGGTCCCAATCACGCCAGAAAAACTAAAGAGCGAGTGCGATTATGAGTTTGAGTTTAATGCACCAGACTTTGCCTTTCGCATGAACCTGACCAAGGGCGAATACCGAATTCGTGTGGCTTTGTTTATTGATTCTGAGACCTTTGAATATGACTTTGAATTTGAAACCTCCGATCGTTGGCCGCCGCTTCCGCCACCAGCTATAAAGCTCTATCTTTGTCAAAAATGTCTGACACTCGGTGCAGGTATCAATTACCTAAACTATCAGCAAACTGCCTTCGACGACCTTGATCCGATCAATTATTCTGTTTTTACGACGCTGCCGCTTTCCTTAGAATCACGAATCGGAATCAATCGCAGAAATGCCTTTCGATTTGAATATCATCGTCAGAGCGCCAATCCAATCAAAGCAGAAAATATCAATTTACAGAGCCCGAACATCAATTGGTCGTATATGGCCATTGGTGGCGATTCAATTTTGGTTTCGAATGGCAAGTTGTTTGGGATTTCATATTCCAATGGGTTTATGTACGGTGTGCAACTTCATATGGTGCCATTTTTGAGGCCAGTCTCAGGAACAGAGTATACTATTGGAAATTTTAATTTGCTCTCACTCGGAGGCGGTGGATTTACAGGTATTCGCATCCATGATACAGAAGTGATCGTAATGATGCGAATGCAAGTCGCGCTGAGTGGTCAGGGTGATGTGAAAATAAAAAATGGACTGAGCTTTGATGGGTCCATTAGTTATCTTAAGGATATTTCTAATCAAAATATGTTTTGGGGGCTTTATTGGGGTGGTCAGTATCATTCTTACAAGTATGAGCTTGAAGGAACAGGAACCTACTCTCTGATCTTATCAAAGATCGAAGGTCGTTTCGGATATCGATTTTAAGTCAAACAAGATTATCTTTGGAGAGCCTGCTCGATAAACAATATTTGTTGTTGGTCAATCCACTCAGTTTGTTCAAACCCAAGGTGTTTCAAATAGTTTGAGTCCCAGACTTGTTCAACATGGTCAAGCGGAACTAGCGCTTCGGGATGGTGAATGAGGTTTTCAAACACTTTACCCTGCGTAGTTAAAAGGAATGGGGCCGCTAGAGCTGAACCTTGGCTTACGACCCCGTCGCTCGGACGATCAATAAGAAAGTCCAGCGCCTGAAAGACTGGCGGCAAGAAAGGGGCTTTGAACTGATCGATGGGCTGGGCTGGAGCAAACTGTGTTCCCGCATAAGTGTGAATTTCAATTTCGGCGGGGATAGACAGGGATGGGTAGAAGTCTTTTAAAACAGCCGTTCGTAATTGCCAGAGTCCACGCAAATCAAAACCTAAATACTGCCTATTAACGAGTGCCTCCAATTGTTTGCGCACAAAAGGATTCCGAGTTAGTAGGTTGGCTAATTCAAGACCGTTCATGGGGGTTGATAAAAAATGAAGTTTACTAAATCTGAGAGGCCTACCCTTAGCTTCATTTCGGGTGATCGCGGCGAGGGTATAGAAGCCACCGGCACTATGGGCAATCACATCAATGGGTAGTCCTCTGAGGCTTGGGTTTTGATGCTGCCAAGTTTGGATTTCATCAAAAACAATTCTTCCATTTTCATGGAAATCACCGAACCAGCTCAATCCATTCACAACAAAAGAATGGCAGACATGTTTGCTCACAGCATTGCGAATAGCCCGACTAAAATAGACTTGTTCAAAGGGGTTCTGACTAGGGGCACCTGGTACTGCGGAGTTTAGAGTGCCAGGAACAAGTACAACAACCCGTTCCGCAGAACATTCGGCTGAGGCCACTTGAGAAAAAAGTATTCCCAGAGAAACTAAAAACAAAATGAATTTAGTTCTGAACATTCTTATATCCAGCGTTATTTCATCTTATTGACATCATCTTTAAGTTCTTTTCCGACCTTAAAGAAGGGGAGCTTCTTTTCATCGACATTGATGATCTCACCTGTGCGCGGGTTTCGCCCTTTGTAAGCATCGTATTTGCGATTTACAAAAGATCCAAAACCACGGATCTCAATACGATCATCTCGCATCAGGGCTTCGACCATTGTATCAAAGATGGTATTCACGATGGCTTCGGCCTTAACTCTGGTAATTCCGGCTTTTGCAGCCACTTTGTTGATTAGATCGGCTTTGGTCATATTTCATCCTTGTAACATGCTGAATTGACTTAATTTTAGAATAGCCCACTAAACCATCCTTGTGTAAACGCATAACTTGATTGATGTGAGGCGTTACTGTTTTTCAGTGGGCTTTTTTTGGAAAAAACCTGAATTCGCAATAATCTTAAAATAGGCGTCAATGGTTGCTTGGACCATTTTTTTAGTATCGAAAAAATTCATCACTTTATTTCTGGCTTTTTCACCAATCGGAACTCGATTGATAGTACCAGAAAAAATATCAATTAAAAGTTCAGAGAGACTCGCGATATCGGCGGGGCGGAGTAAAAACCCATCAATGCTGTCTTCAATTATGTTAGCGACCGCATTGACTTCGGAGCCAATCACGATTTTTTCTTGGGCCATCGCTTCAATGATGGATGATTCAAATCCTGTGGTACGCGCGCTCAAATTAATAAATACGTCACTGATAGAAATATAATCTGGAATGTCTTGTTCTTTGATGGCCCCCACCATGAGCACTCGTCGGCCAAGGGCTAAATTAAGAATTTCAAACTCAATCTCTTTCCATTTGGGGCCGTTCCCTAAAATAATTAAATAGACACTGGGTTTTTTTATGGCGACTTTTTCAAAGGCATTAAGTAGCGGCATCAACTCATCAGTTTCAATCATATCCGACGTAGTCAGTGCGACTTGTGCCGACGCAGGAATGTTAAGTGAGGCTTTTAATGATTTTGCCTGTTCCCGTGGCTCTAGATTTCCGACCTCTAACCCGTAAGGCACCGTGTGGATATGAAAATCTGGGTACAGGTAATAACGCTCGAGCATGAGCCGTTGCTGAGGGTTGGTAACAAAAATGCCATTGGCGGTCTTCAGGAGCTGGCGGTCACCACCATAATAAGTTGAGAGAAACTTATAGATTACAGCGATCGCCGTCGAAAAAACTCCACTAACGGTTTCTTGTCCCATACCCAGAATAGAAATAACTTGAACCATTTGGGTGGCATTGACGTCATAGGCGACGGCGACTTGTAATTGATCTTTGAGTTCGCCAACTTTCAGGGCTGAGGCATCGAGACTATGTACAATATCAAATGGAACTTGTTTATGAATCTCTTGAAATTTTGCCAAGGCCATTTTGCTAAAAGTTTCGCGTGAATTAAGGTTCGACCCTTCAAGCAAAAAATAAGCGTTAACGCCTCCGCGCTCGACTCGGGCCTTTCCGAGATTACTTTTACCTGCAATAATAGTCACTTTATGGCCTAAAGCTGCCAATCCCGTTGCAATAGGCCAAAGGAAACTATGATCAGTCGCTCTTCCCAAAATCGGAAACTTTTGCGCCATCAAGCAAATATTTAATGTGGGTGGAAAGGGTCGTTTCGCCATTAAGCTCAATGATAATCAATAAAAAGTGACTATGCGAGAAAAATATCAAACTTTCATGAAGGACCGAAGAATGTGATTGGTCAACTGATCGCGATACCCTTTAAGTTCTTGTTTTGTGGTAAAGGGCAATAAAACATAAGGATTGTTCCACGGACGATCTTCACTATCAATCTGAGTGGGATTCCAGAGCCAAAAGTTATCGCCATCTTTCCATGGACCCTTAAGTTTTTGCCGAGAGCTAGCGTCCAGAATCAAATTCACCTCGTAAAAAAGGCATAGATCAAGAAGGTCCGATTCGCTGAATGGAAATTCCTTTATGTTTCCAATCAGCACCAAAAATTGTACATTTCGCCAATCCTCGAGGAGACCGCGAGGAGAGTTAGAGCGAAATTGATCCCAAAAAGGCAGAAACTCTTGGCGCAATCGATTCTGTTTTCGAATAGGGAGTTTATCCCAATTCCAAAATTCGAGAATGTTTTCGCGGCGATTCAGTAAACAATTAATAAGTGCTTGCCAGGCTAATTCGAAGCCCTTTTGAGATGGAAAAACCCATTGTCGGTATACGAGATCAAGACTCTTGGAGTTAGTTCTGAGTTCAATCTTAGGGTGATGGGTAAGACTA
>JBILOD010000215.1:0-6710 GCA_044374645.1 Pseudobdellovibrionaceae bacterium
ACTGCTGATATTTGCCCCAAAAATTTTGCTTTATCCACATAGACCTCCTGCCTTCGGAAGTTGCCTGACCTAAACTCGATTGAATAGAACCTGGCTTATGCTGTGGTTACGGTATTTCTATTTTTACCTTAATGTTGGACAAATCTTTTTTTGGAGACAATTCAACAAATGATTTTGGATCATTAGGAAGGATTGCAAGGGGGTAAATTGTAATCTTCTTATTGGCATAAACTGCCTCGATAAAAAGCTCTACTTCCTCCTTGCCCTCTGAGTGTTTTTCCTCTTCACCTTCGCTATGTTCGTGGCCCGAGGCTTCGTGATGTTCTTCTTCAAGGTGAGCGGCCTCTTGGACATTTCCACCATGAGGGGCTGGTGGTAAGGCACCAGGAATACTATGCCCCTCATGTGCATAGGAACCTGACGAGGTAAAAATCGCTAACGTAAATAAAAGGTTCCATTTAAAATTCATCGGGCTTCTCCTGATGGCTTAAAAGATATTTCTCTGCGGCATTTTTGCTGAAGTGATAAAACACAGTGGGTGTCACCCACATGTCTAATAGGGTTGAGCTAAATAACCCACCAAATATGACGACAGCCACTGGATGCAGAATCTCTTTTCCAGGCTCTCCCTTGGCGAGAATTAATGGGACTAATGCTAACATAGCAGTGAGCGCGGTCATTAGAACCGGAACAAGTCTTTCAAGAGACCCTCGAATAACCATTTCTTTTGTAAACATTTGTTTTTCCTCCATCATGAGATGAAGATAGTGTGAGATCATCATGATTCCATTTCTAGAGGCAATTCCGCAAAGAGTGACAAAGGCCACCATGGACGCCACCGACAGGATTCCATCAGAGAGAAATATAGCGACTACACTTCCAATCAAGGCCATCGGAATATTGAGCATAATTTGAAAAGCTAAGAAAGCTGACCGAAAATGACTGAACAAAACAATAAATACGCCAATAATGGAAAGACTTCCAAGGAGCACCATCAGGCGGCTGGCCCTTTGCTGACTTTCAAACTGTCCCCCATACTGAATGTAATATCCTTCTGGAAGCTTTACCTCCGCACCAACCTTTTGACGAACTTCCGTGATTATACTGTTTAAATCTCGCCCTGAAGTGTTGGCTTGGACAACGATTCGTCTTTGCATATTTTCTCTATTAATCATATTAGGCCCAGTTGTTTCGTACACATCAGCGACTTGACCTAAAGTGACTTTTGAACCATCTGGCATTGATTTAATCACGATGGATTTAATTTTTTCGGGGTCGGCACGAGACTCATCATCAAATCGCATGAAAACTTCGTAAATTTTTTGTCCTTCAAGAACTTGGGCAACAACTTCTCCCTGGAGTGCCATTTCAAGCTGAGATGCCAGTTCACCAACTACCATATTGTATTTAAGAACCTCTTCTCTGAAGAAATAGACTTTTATCTTAGGAATCAAAACTTGCTGTTCAATTTGAAGATCCACTAAACCATTCACATCTTTAATCGCTTTATAAACTTTTGCCGATAAGGCTCGGGAGGTTTTGATATCAGTGCCAAATATTTTAATCGCGATTTGCGCTTTGACCCCTGAAAGCATGTGATCCAGCTGATGGGAGATGGGTTGACCAAGATTGATCATAGTTCCTTCCGGAAGCCCTTTTTCTAACTTTTCACGAATCTCGGTGAGAACAAGGTCTCGGTGTCTTCCACCTTCTTTAAAATCCACATCAATCTCACTATTGTGGACACCTTCGGCATGTTCATCAAGCTCAGCACGACCAGTTCTGCGTGCTACAAATTTAACCTCTGGCACAGACAAAATAATTTTTTCAGCCAGAGTTCCAACGTCATTTGAATGTTGCAATGAAACACCCGGCGGCAAGATCACTGATATCATCGCCGTACCTTCGTTAAATTTCGGCAAAAACTCTCTTCCCATAAAAGGGATCAAAGCAACAGCAGCGACAAAAAGAATCACAACTGAGCCAATAACCAATTTTGGTTTTTCTATGGCCCGTCGAAGTATTTTTTCATCCCATTTTTTTAAAAATCGCACCAATGGCCCATCATCTGTGTGATCCATCGATTTCATTTTAGGCAACAAATAAGAACACATTGCTGGAGTGACCGTGAGGGAAACCACCAAGGATGCTATCAACGAAACAATATACCCGATTCCCAAAGGAGCAAAAAACTTTCCTTCAATCCCACCCATCGAGAAAAGTGGTAAAAATACAAGAACCACAATGATCGTTGCGAAAACGATGGAGTTTCGCACTTCACTACTGGCGTTTAAAATAACCCTGAGAGGAGAAAGGGGCTCAGTAAGATGTCGATTTTCGCGAAGACGTCGATAAACGTTTTCCACATCCACAATGGCATCATCAACAAGCTCCCCAATAGCTACAGCGAGGCCCCCCAAAGTCATTGTGTTTATATTCAGACCGAACCAATGAAAAACAATTCCTGTGAGCACAAAAGACAGCGGAATCGCAGTCAAAGTGATAAAGGTGGTTCTAAAATTCATCAAGAATAGAAAAAGTATGATCGCCACAAGGATAGCACCATCACGTAAAGCTTCTTGTACGTTAACGACAGAATGTTTGATAAAATCAGCTTGCTTGAATAACTCTCGATTTATTTTGACCCCTTTGGGTAATGAGGATTGTATCGAATCAAGCTCCCGCCCGATAATTTCAGTTAAGTCAATTGTTGAGCCACCAGGCTGTTTTTGAACACTGAGAATGACAGCGGGTCTGGCGTTAACACTGGCATCCCCACGCTTGACCCTCGGTCCAAAACGTACTTCAGCCACATCTTTTATTTTCACTGGCATTCCTAACGAGCTACCAATGACTGAGTTTTCAACTTCTTCGAGGTCTTTAACTCGTCCAATATTTTGAATCAGATATTCTTTATTTTGAAGGTCTACAAAACCGCCCGTGGTATTCTGACTTAAGTGTGTGAGATTATGCTGAACATCCCCAAGCGTTAGATTTCTTTTTCTAAGTGCTTCACTGGATAAATGTATTTGATATTGCCGGACGCCTCCACCAATGGGAATCACTTGCGCAATGCCAGGAACAGAAAGAAGGCGTGGTCTGATAATCCAATCAGCGATGGATCTCAACTCCATGGGAGTAACTTTAGGATCATCAGAGGATAATCCTATCAATTGAAATTGACCCATGATCGATGAAACCGGAGCCATCACTGGAGACACTTCCTTAGGAAGTGTCTCTTTCACAAGTGTCAGTTTTTCTGATACGAGTTGGCGATTACGATAGATGTCCGTGCCCCAGCCAAACTCTAAGTAAATGACAGAAAGTCCAATGCCTGAACTTGAGCGAACACGCTCAAGCCCAGGAGTGCCATTCACAGCCACTTCAATCGGTAGAGTCACTAAAGTTTCCACTTCCTCCGGCGATAGGCCACCGGCCTCTACCATAATGGTCACTGTTGGGCGATTCAAATCCGGAAAAACATCAACAGGAAGATTTACAAAAACCCAAGCACCATAAACCAAAACTAAGGCCGCAGCACAAATAACAAAGAAACGATTTCGCAATGAGAATTGTATGAGTCTATCAAACACTTTACTTAACCTTTCATAATCTTAGTACGACGCCAAGATTTGTGCTCAAACCTTCGATAGTTTGCGAAGAAGAAATGCTCTTATGATTGGTTACTGCTATTTTAACTCCACCAAACCAAGATTGGTCTGATTCGCGGTAGGGCTCAAATAATGTCATCCCAAGCCCAATTTGATAAAAAGGCACCCAGAATCCTTGCTCTAACCCATCGAGTGTGCCGCTTTGATAAACCCATTGAGCGCCAACTTTGCTGATAATAAATGGAGTAAAATCTAACCAATGTTTGTATTCTAATTCAAGACCAGCAGATAATGGTATGGCATGAACTCGGAGATTCGTAGTTCTTGCTGAATTGATATTGGATTTCTTTGAAGTGACTTGAACAATCTTTTCTAAATAAGAATACGAAAAACCGCTTGTCCATTGAATCGCGGTCTCACTTGATTCAAAAAAAGAATTTTCCACTTGGATACTCAACATTGGTATGGAATTCCAATTATCGGCATAAGAGACATCGTAATAATTGTTTGAGAGCTTCATTGCGGTCGGCTGAAAAAGATCTCCTCCAGTCACGACATTAAAACCAGATTTTCCGATTTTTGAATCAATTTCAGATTGCTTGAGTGCATTTTTATAAATCTTTTCGACAATTTCCTGATTTACTTCAACTTGTGGTTGTTGCTCGCTGGATTCTCCAGCAAAAGCAACTGTGAACAATTGATTGATACAAATTAAAACTGTCAATGAATACTTGATCATTTTGAGACCTCAAACTTTCCAACTTCACCGAGGGCATCGGCCGCTAGTGTTCCAGTAATTTTCGATTGATATGAAAGTCCACGCAGCGTGAACTTGTAGTCTGAATTCACACGGGCAACTAAATTCCGAGTGATAAAATTAAATTGGACATCGGCAAAAGGAAACTCCATATATTCATTGGAATCAAAGGGTCCAAAATAAAGACGAAGACTTCCGTTAATGGATACTCCATTGGGTTTAGAAACATCGGGTGTAGTAATAAGGCTAATCATAATTTTTTCTGGCAAATTGGATTGTGGATTCGTATTGATGAGGTCGCCTTTGTAAGTTCCCTTTACTGACTCAAACAGCTGCCCCTGAGCTTGGCTCGGTTTATTATTTTTTTTAAAATAAATTTTCCCGACTTTTCCAGTGTAGTTTGAATGCCACTCTCCCTTTAATTCTCCATGGGATAATAAACCTGAAAACATCACGTCATTCGTGTCGGCTTTTAAAATTATTTGCCCCGACAATGGATTAAATTGAACAGGATCAAATTTATAGATCAAATACTCATTCGAGTTCCAATCACCAAATATGATTTTAAGAGTTGCAACGAGACGCAATCCTTCCGGCGGCCTTACACTGGTCGTGATCGTTAGTTCGCTATATTGATACAAACCCTTACCATCATGTTGCAAAATTCCGCCATATTCTCCACTCAATTGATCTAGTGATCCAGGATCTTCTCCCAAAGGTGTGCGAGTTAAATTGAGTTCACCAGAAACCGCAGCAGTAGGAGCTGTCCAGTTACCCGTCAAGTTTGCACCATTCAAATAAGCAGTAATAATGATATCTTTATAGTCATTATTTGTAACAACCAAATCCAGTTTGTTTTGCCCAGGATTGAAATCGGCTTTTTGGACCGCAAATCCGATGTACTCAGAATCCTTGTCTGAACCATTGCCTACATTAAAGCGAAAATATCCAGTCAAAGTTGGAGTCATTACAGGGTCCACGGAACCTTCCGAGGGAGTTGGAATATCTTTGATCTCGATTTTCAAGCTAACATTCTGCTCGACTCCATTAGCTTGTGAGAACTTTCCATGATAGGTTCCAACAATAAGTTGTAATTCCTGCCGTTTGGTCTCGGCGGCTGCAACTTTTTGTTCCTTTTTTACATCTCGCTCACTCATGGTATTGCGTGCACAAGACGAAGAGATAAAAGCTGCAACCAATGTGGTTGTTAAACAAATAAATTTTCTCATTCACGACTCCTTAAGGATATCTCTTAAGATTCACCTTTCCAGCTTCACCAATACCATCGGCAAAAATAACACCACTAAACACCCCATCATGAGTCATATAACCTTTGAAGGTTAATCCATACTCAGCAGTTTTTGCTGTCAAATAGCGATTGTAAAAATTAAACTGTACATCGGTAAATTTTGTTTCGACATATTCAATGGAGCCGAATTCACCAAGGTACAACCGAGTATTGCCAGTTATTCTCAATGTTGGTTCAGCTCCACTGGAATCTTGAGTTGTTACGAACGAAACAGAGATACGTTCAGGCAAATTAGATTCTGGGTTGGTATTCTCAATGCTTCCTCGAGAGTGGCCAGTGAGAGATTTTACCAAAATCGCATTTTCTGGAACTTTCGGTTCCCCATCTTTAATGGCAGAAAATTTTCCAACCCGGCCTATCAATGTGGAATACCAATCGCCCTCAAAGGTTCCTGATTTCAAGTATCCGATCAGTGCCACATTGTTTTTTTCATTTTTCATTGTAATCTGACGAGTAAGAAGGTTCATCGGGCAATCATCAAATTCATAGGAAATAAACTCATTCGAGTTTGCATCTCCAAAGAAAACTCTTACATTGGCTGAAATTTTGAGATTGCCGCCAATGCTAGTTGATCTAAGGGTAATGTAAGCGGGTTGGTAGAAATTAGTCTGTTCATGCATCAAAATCGCTTTATATAGCCCCGCAACGGTTGAGCCTGAATCATCTGCAAATGCAAACTGGGTTAGAAGGCTGAATATTGAGATAATTAAAAACTTTATGGTCAATCGTGATTTTATCATGGGATCTCCCTTTATTTGTTAATCAAATAGTTTTTGTTGTGGATTGTTTGATTGGTTGCCTAAGTATCCTTATTGAGAACAACAAGAGATACTTAATCAAAGGCATTTTCCAAAATACACACTAAGTGCATTGAAAAATTGAGTGAATAGAATTTATCTAAATAATAGGTGGTCTAAAAAGGCTATCAGTAAAATTAGATAGGATAACTTTGGGAGCAATTTGAAAAAAATTATCGAGAGGATACTTAAATCCAAGCACCAATGCTGACGGTAACAAGAAAAAACTATGTCCC
>JBILOD010000217.1:0-6692 GCA_044374645.1 Pseudobdellovibrionaceae bacterium
AGAAATGGTTTTTTGAGACTGAATATGACTAACCCAAAGTTGCCTTAGGATGACAGCCAACGCTAAATAAACAATATTTCCAACTATTTCATATCCAAAAAATGGCAGGCCGTTTCTGTAACTCAACAACAACCCGGAAACAGTCTTTGAATACATAGGCAACATCAACCAAGCGCCCAAATTGGTGATTAAATAAAACAATACACTCGCCGCTAATCCCCAGCCAACCACCTGAGAACTCTTATTGAGTTCCTGATCTTTAAAGAGGGCTGATACAATACTCACTACGAATACCGCCAAATAAGTGAATAACATCGTATTATGAAATCCAATCATCCCATCAGCAATGAGCATGGCTATCACTGGCAATAGGATAACCAATGCGTTCGAACGCCCCCAGCGCGGGGCCAGAATTGCGACAGCTCCCAAGGCTGTAACGTTGGGCCAGTGTGGGACCAATCGAGATACGACCAATAAGACTCCTAGAGCTAGAACATCAAGGAGTACTGAATTCAAGCGCGGCCCATCCTTTTTCGTTTTATTATTTAATTGACCATTCATTGCTAGATTCGTTGTTGAAGGTTGTTCGTTTAACATACTATCCCCTCTTATAAATAAGCCGTTCGTTCGTATGGATCTTAAACTAGAAGGCACTGATAATAAATGCAATCAAATAGGAAACAAAAAAGCCCAGTCTATAAACCAGGCTTTTTTGTTGAATCAAAGTGTCGCTTTGTTTCATCACACAGAAAAGATCAGGGAATCTTTCTGTGAATGTTAATTCACATCTTTATAGTCAGCGTCGATCACATCATCGCCACCTTTAGCTTCAGAAGATGCTCCGGCCGTAGAACCTTCAGCACCTTGAGTACCAGGCTGTCCGCCCGCTGCACCCGCTTTTTTGTAAAGCTCAGTCGAAAGCTTTTGGCTGATGGCCATCAACTGGTCGTGAGCTGATTTAAGCTCCGCCAAGCTCGCTTTTGATTCAATCGCTTTTTTAGCAGCAGCCATTGAATCTTCGGCAGATTTAACTTCCGGGGCTGGCAAGTTAGCAGAGTTTTCTTTAATCAACTTCTCAGTCTGGTAAATCAAGTTGTCGAGAGTGTTAACCTGAGTCGCACGTTCTTGACGCTCTTTATCTTCAGAAGCATGTTCTTCGGCCTCACGCACGGCACGCTTAATATCTTCTTCATTCAAACCAGACTGCGCTGTGATTTTGATGGTCTGTTGTTTACCAGTTCCTTTATCCGTCGCTGATACATTCAAAATTCCATTGGCATCGATATCAAAAACCACTTCAATCTGAGGAACACCACGCGGTGCTGGCGGAAGACCCGTCAACTCAAAGCGACCCAAAGTCTTGTTGTCAGACGCCATTTTACGTTCACCCTGAAGGACGTGAATTTCAACGCCGGGTTGATTATCAGCTGCGGTCGAGAAAACCATCGGTTTCTTAGTCGGAATCGCCGTGTTGCGCTCGATCATTGTGGTCATCACGCCGCCCAAAGTTTCAATACCCAAAGAGAGTGGGGTCACATCTAAAAGAAGAACTTCTTTCACATCACCAGAAAGCACGCCCCCCTGGATCGCAGCACCAACGGCCACAACTTCATCTGGGTTTACGGTGCGGTTTGGCTCTTTGCCAAAGAACTCTTTCACGGCTTTTTGGATCGCTGGGATACGGGTCGAACCACCCACAAGAACAACTTCGTCGATTTGAGAAGCTTTTAGTCCAGCATCTTCAAGGGCCTTGCGACAAGGCTCCATAGAACGCTTCACAAGATCTTCTGTCATTTGCTCAAACTTCGCACGAGTCAATTTCATTTGTAAATGTTTAGGGCCTGTTTGATCTGCCGTAACGAATGGCAAGTTGATATCAGATTCTTGAGCTGTTGAAAGCTCGATCTTTGCTTTTTCAGCCGCTTCTTTCAAGCGTTGCAAAGCCATTTTGTCATTCTTGAGATCAATGCCACTTTCTTTTTTAAACTCAGCAATGAGCCACTCAAGAATGCGATGATCGAAGTTATCACCACCGAGGTGAGTATCACCATTGGTTGATTGAACTTCAACAACACCATCACCCACTTCAAGGATAGACACGTCAAAAGTACCTCCCCCGAAGTCATAGATCACAATTTTTTCATCTTTCTTCTTATCAAGACCGTAAGCCAATGCGGCCGCTGTCGGTTCATTGATGATACGCTTTACATCCAAGCCAGCGATGCGTCCGGCATCTTTTGTTGCCTGTCTTTGAGCATCGTTGAAGTAAGCAGGAACAGTGATAACCGCTTCTTTTACTTCTTCACCCAAGTAGTCTTCAGCCACTTTTTTCAATTTTGCGAGAACGGCTGCGCCAATCTCTTCTGGCGACATTTTTTTACCTTGAACATCAAAGGCACAGTCATTGCCTTTAGCCACAACAGTATAAGGCACAAGTTTGATCTCTTCGCTAATTTCTTCAAAACGGCGACCAATAAAGCGCTTTGCAGAGTAGATAGTATTTTCAGGGTTAGTCACCGCCTGGCGTTTTGCAATCTGTCCTGCCAAGCGTTGTCCATCTTTAGTGAACGCAACCACAGAAGGAGTTGTGCGCGCGCCTTCTTCGTTTACCAAGACCTTGGCCTCTCCGCCTTCCATGATGGCAACAACTGAATTCGTTGTACCTAAGTCGATACCAATAATTTTTCCCATACTATAACTCCTACTGTTAATAAATTAACTATTTAAAAACCTACATGATTCAATCTGGGCACAGAAATTGAACCGTCAAGGTCCAATCTCAAAATGAGCTACTTTTTTCGGCCAAAAAAACCAGCTCCAGAGGAATTGGATTTTTCATTGCGAATCTCTGCAATTTTACTGAGCAATTTTTCTTCTTCTGAATCTAATTTTTTAGGAATCTCAACATTGATTTGGAAGTACAAATCGCCACGGCGACCGCCGCGTAAGGTGGGAATCCCATGTCCCGACAATTTCACCAAATCACCCACTTGGCTTCCTTTTGGAATTTGAATCGTCTGACTATCGGTCACGGTATCAAC
Source organism: Pseudobdellovibrionaceae bacterium (assembly GCA_044374645.1). Lineage (GTDB taxonomy): Bacteria > Bdellovibrionota > Bdellovibrionia > Bdellovibrionales > Bdellovibrionaceae > CAUJGP01. The sequence goes on from JBILOD010000217.1 coordinate 3,042, forward strand.
TTCCATTTCTCCACCTAAAATAGCTTTTAAGTAAGAAATCTTTAATTCACCAATTAAATCGTTTTCACGACGTTCAAACACATCATGATCACGGACCTGAATTTCAACATAGAGGTCACCAGAGGGACCACCACGATATCCACCCTCACCTTCTCCTGAGACGCGTAGTCGGGTACCAGAATCGACTCCTGCTGGAATGGTCACTCGAATTTTACGATGCTTCGAGGTTCGCCCGCTGCCACGACAACTCTTGCACTTGTGCTTGATGGTTTGCCCCTGACCATGACAAGTTGGGCAGGTAGTGGCCATTTGAAAAAATCCCTGTGAGCGAATGACTTGCCCTTGACCACCACAGGTGCCACAGGTCTCAACACCGGATGTACCCTTTTCTGCACCGGAACCATGACACTCCTTGCAGGATTCATCACAATCGTATTCAATTTCTTTTTCAATACCTTCTACAACATCCTCAAGCGTAATCTCCATCACATAGCGAAGGTCGGCGCCCTTGCGTGGTTGATTGGGGTCGCGACGACGGCGACCACCGCCACTCATGCCAAAAAAATCTCCAAAAATGTCGCCAAATTGGGCAAAAATATCTTCTACATCGTGAAAGCCCTGATGATGTCCGCCTCCACCCGAAAACGCCTGGTGACCGAAGCGATCATACTTAGCACGTTTTTCTGGGTCGCTTAAAATTTCATAAGCGGCCGCAGCCTCTTTAAATTTATCTTCTGCCTCTTTGTTGTCAGGGTTCTTGTCAGGGTGAAATTGCATCGCCATTTTTCGATAGGCTTTTTTTATGGAGTCCTGATCCGCGTCCTTGGCCACGCCTAAAATTTCGTAAAAATCCCGCTGATGCGACATCATTTCTCCTTTTTTTTGTCGGGCCAATTCATGGGCCCCTAAAATTTCACGGATTAAACCAAAACCAATATGGTGCGCTTAAGTGATTTGTCAACGCTTCAAAATGAATGAAATTAAGAGATCTTAGCCTAAATCATTTGATGGTTTTAGAGACCTCATCAAGGCGCTCGCGCATACGCGCTAAAAGCCCCGGAGGAAACCCAAGTTGTTCGTATTCTTTAACCAGCTGCTGAACCATTTCCAATCTCCCTGATTCTGAATAGAGCCGCGTGGCTAAGGTGGCTAACCAGTCGGGGCCCCCACTCTTTTGGGCCCTCAAAAAGTACTCGGCGGCCTTAGTTTTGTCACCCCGCTCGTATAAATAGAGGTAGCCCCCACGATAGAGAATAGGCCAGTCGTTAGGAAAATACCGCACTCCTTTATCGAGTAATTCAATGGCCCCTTGTATGTCATTCACGGTGATCGCCAAAAGTAATGGCACTGTCGCATAAATAATCCGAAATTGAGGCGATAGATCTGTGACTTTATCGACCATTTTAAAAACCCAGGAATGAGTGCAGAGTTCTTTGTCTTTGAGAGGGCGTTCACAATGATCGACATCCTGTATAGTTCGCAGCCACAGGAGGTCCGCCACAAGTTCCCGATATCCAAAAGTCATATGCTCCAAATAGGGTGACGGATTCACAAAATAAGTATGAGCACTGGGGCTTTTAAAAGGCTTCAGATAGCTTTTAGAAATCACAACAGCTCCCATACAAAACAATAAGACCCACCATGAGGCTTCAATTTTTCGAATCATGATTCCACCTCCCTTTTGCCAGTTTTAAGCTCGCCGCCTAAAACTTCAACAGCTCAATAAGTTTTATTCAGTCTAAAGAGTTCTTAGAATTGGCACAACTTCTGAATAGAAAAAGGACTAGAGTACATGAAAGGATCGTTTATGTTAAAAAAAACCATCTCGATATTAATTGCCTTATTGACTTGGCCTCATGCTGGATTCTCTGTGGGAGAATTTGAGGTTTGCTCGGCTTCCGTGGCAAAAACATTTGGTGTCACCACTCAAAATGCAGGGGGCATTTGTATCTGGTCGCCAATCCTGATGAAGCAATGCATGGAAGAGCACCATGACCCCCTAAGGAATGACGATTTTGCCGAAGTCTCGCAGTTTTGCCTAGAATTCCTGCAGAAGGAGAACAAAAAGAAGAAAGGACAGCCATTCGTGCCTGTTGTTCAAGAAGAAATGAACAATGAGGGACTCTAATATCTCTTGATGGTGGAATCCTAATTCTGTAAACTGCACATTATGGAAACAAAATTTATTGAATTTCAGAATGTCCTCAATAATTTTGGTGGTGACCTTGATCTACTGAGAGATACGATCGCACTCTCTCTCAAATATATCCCGCAACACATGGAAAAGGTGCGGGGAGCAGTGGCAAATCAAAATGCCAAGGACTTAGAAATCTCAGCTCACACGATCAAAGGCTCACTCAGCATCTACCTCTATAAACCTATCGTTCAAACGGCATTTGAATTGGAAAAAATTGGCCGCTCTGGTGATTTTCAGTCTGCTCAATTGATGTTAGGAAACCTAGAATCTCAACTCACAAATTTCACACATGAGTTGCAAGCGTTCGCAGCCAATAATTAGATTCCGCCAACGTGGGCACCCCTTCACAGAGGGGAAACCACGCCCTGCCAACGCCTCGTTCGATTTAAAGCTTGCCGCCTTGAATTCGGCACTTTTTCAGTAGAATCTAATTAGTCGGTCTTGCGAAGTTGAAAAAAACTCCGTTTTTAGCTTATTGAAAAACTAAAAACGGATGTGCACCTGATTGGGCCATCCCATTGCACCGATGGCATTTTGTTCGTTCACCCTGAGGCTAGTTCGCCCATTGAGCTCCCGCACTAATGCCTCGGTCTCTATCAGATTAACCGGGGTATAAAAGCCGTAACGGGCAAAACTATCTTCTTTAAAGTCGATTTGCACTACTCTTCGGCAGTTCTCAGGGCCTGAAAAGGCCCACTCTTCTGGACACAAGCTATCGTCGGCCCCATAAATCTCGATATTTAAAGAGAGCATTTTGTCTTGTTTATGACTTTGCGACCACCAAGAGCGAATAATACGCTCCCCTTCGAGCATCGGAGGTAATTTAACGTCTATAGGGATATTTTTTTTATGTTCTGTCACTGCAAATTCAGGAGAATTTGTTAAAATAAAACTTCGTAACATTGAGGCCACGACAGGGTAACCGTAAGCCGTGGCAAAACCACAGTGCTCACCCATTGGCACGCCCACAACACCTAAATTTTCATCGGATCGCGTAGTGAGGCTGCGCTGTAAATTCCCCGTGTTGATTTCAAAATCCACCACAGAATCATCTTTGCTGGCCCAAACAAAAAGTGGAACCTTTGTTTTGGCGCGAATCGCCGAATATTGGCTCTGGCCCCAAAATTCTTTTTCTAAAGTGGCTTCATCAACGTGGCCAAACTGACTTGCTCCTTGCGTTTTAATAAACCTGGCTGCCAGCTTTCCAAGAAGGTTAGGGAACTCTTGGGTCTTAGGTCTCTGAGAACCAATCAAATCATCCACATTCGTGAGCGCCGAGCGAACCTCCTCGAGATTGTACCAGGTCAGACGTGAAAAGATAAAACCTTTAAGTGAGTCACCGTACATGTTCTCAACCGTGGGACGCAAATCCGATACGGCACACAAAGATGATACTGACTGTATCAACGGCATTTTGTTCGAGTCTGATGAACTGAGGCGCTGTTCGGTCAGGT
>JBILOD010000007.1:0-21654 GCA_044374645.1 Pseudobdellovibrionaceae bacterium
CGTGCTGATTTGGCCAAATACAGAGTGTAAGTGGTATCAGTAATGATCACAAATATCCATTTGCCAGAAGCCCTTATGAAAACCACGCAGCAGAAAAATCTGGCGGAACAAGAGAAATCGATGTTCGATGCGAAGAAGGACGCTGAACAGCGCCGCATTGAATTTGAGAAAACCAAGGCAGAGGCTGATGCGCAGGTTAAGATTATCACTGCGGAGGCTGGAATTAAAGTAGCACAGCACGAAGCTCGTCAAATTGAGGAACGAGCTCGTGGGGACGCAGCTCGAGTGAAAATGATTGGTGAAGCCGATGCGAGCAAAACCAAACAGGTTGGCGATGCGGAAGCGGCCGTCATTCAGTCGAAGGGTGAAGCCCAAGCGAAAGCCTATCGGGATCAGGTCGGCGCACTCACGCCACAAGGGGTTACAACCGTGGAGGTCATGAAGGCCATTGCTACGGCGGGATTAAAAATCACTCCAGACATCTTAGTGGCTGGCGCCTCCGAAAGCGGTGAAAGTAACGGTGGATTGGTGCAGGTGTTACTCGCACAAATGGTGAAGTCACAAGATAGTGATAGCAAAGCTGTGTCATCGTCGTCCTCATCCATTTCGGTGCCCACTCAAGGACCATCAATCTAGGTCTTTTCTAAACCAGGAGTATCGAGGTGAATGACCTCCATTGTAGAATGAATTGGGACGGGGCAATCAGTTGCCTCGCTTCCATAATGAAGATATTCCTAGACTCTCTTAGACCTAAGTCTAAACAAAACAAGCAGGAGACTTCGGGCCTTGGTCGAGAACGCACTTTGGCCTCGCTCGTATCGTTGTTTAACACAGGTCTTTCGATAGAATGGAGAGTAAAATGGAACACATGGAAAAGCTCAAAAATATCAAACTGCTAATTCTCGATGTGGATGGCGTGTTAACCGACACAAGGATTTTTCTTGATTCCGATGGAGAGTGGAAACGATTTTTCTCAATTCGAGATGGTGTTGGGATAAAAGAAATGCAGCGCTTGGGCTACAAAACTGCGGTTATTACCGGATCAAAGGCAAAAGACATCACCGAGCGAGTTAAAGTGCTGGGCATAACTTACTTTTATGACGGTTATTTAGACAAGGAACCAGCCTTTCGAAAACTGCAAGAGGATTCTGGACTAACTCCGAAGGAGATGGCCTATATCGGTGACGATATCTACGATATCCCATTGTTGAGTAAGGTTGGATATTCGGCAACAGTGCCTGAAGCGGTACAAAGTGTGAAATCGATTGTTGATTATATCACTGAGCGCGCTGGAGGAATGGGTGCTGCGCGAGAGGTTTGTGATCAGATAATTAGGAATGGATTTTATAGTAGTGAGGTGAGTTAATGCGATCATTGGTTGGGTGCTTGGTCATTTTCGGGTGTTACTTATGGAGCATGGATGCGCGCGCGGAGAAAATGGCTTTTCCGGAGGAAGAGTTGGCGCGTGAGAGCGTATTGCCAAAATTTGATGTGCCCAACAGTGTACGCAACCGCAATGTGGTTGTGGATGGTAAATTCGAAGTGGGTGGATTCTTGGGATCAGTTACTGATGAGGCTGTCTACAACCAAAATCAATATGGTTTGATCGCGACCTACCATATCAATGAACAGCATGGGGTAAACCTGAGTTATGGGATGATGGGTGCGGGCGTCGGCACCTACGCGAAGAACCTCAATGATACCGTTCAGCTTGATCTTTCTAAAACTTTTGGTCCTAAAGCATTTATGATGGCCAATTATCAATTCACCGGATTTTATGGAAAACTGAGTATCCTGAAGAATTTTGTGGTTAATACTCATATCTATGGTTTGGCTGGTCTCGGCACGGTCATGTACGAAGGTCTATCGTCAATGGCTCTCGATTTTGGATTGGGGCAGCGATTTTACATTCTGAAAAATTTGGCGTTGCGGTTTGATCTCAAGTTTGTGCGCTATACCGGGCCCAATCCGATCACTAATAAAGAACTTAAGGACGAGCTTGCCGCCGGTACTCTTAAAATTGGAGATTTCGAAACAACAAACTACTTTTCGACTCATCTGACTGGAGGGCTAGTCTTTTTGTTTTGAAAGAGGCAATTGGGTTCATTTTTTGAGATAGAGTGGAATTAGATTTTTTTGTCATATAGATTAAGGGGAAAGACATGTTTCACGGATTGAAACAGCCAGTCTTACTGGCAATGCTCTTGGGGGTCCTAACGGGCACGGGCGAATTTATTTTTGCTGCCGACGATTTCGATCTCGATGCCATCGAGGCTGAGATGAATAAACAAGGTGAGCGGCAGGCAGAAGTAGCGGCTCCGGTTGCATCACCAGTGAAAGAGGAAACAAAGAAACCAATCACGTTTCAAGAGTTGGGCAAACTTTCGGCATTTTCGGATATCAGTGTCATTCAGAAAAAATATATGCCCAAGACAAAGCGGTTTCAACTCTTTGGGGGCGTTGATTTTTTAACCAATAACCCATTTTTCGATAGTTATGGATTCAATGGGCGGTTTTCGTTTTTCTTGACTGAATCTATCGGTGTTGAGCTGGGGATCTGGCGCCACTCTGTATCTCCACGCACCATCACCACAGATCTCGACTCCAAACACAATATCACGACCCGAACGATGTTGAGTAGTAATGGTTATATGGGAGCATCACTCTTGTTTGTGCCTTTCTATGGGAAAATGACTTTTTTAGACAGAAAGATAATTCCCTACGATTTTTATGTATCAGTGGGCGGCGGAACAACTGAAACTTCCTACCTCGACAAGTCAGCGCCAAGTGTTCATTTGGGGACTGGGGAAATCTTTTCGATTTCGAAATCCTTTGCCTGGAGATGGGATTTTAGCAGTATTACTTACACCGCACGAGCTCCAGAGGTAAACACGGATGGTGAACTTACAGACTCCGGAAAAAAACAGTCTATCAGTGATCTCTATTTAGGAATTGGTCTTACTATCTTGTTCCCAGGAGCGTCTTACCGATGAAATACCTAACTCACAAAAAAATAAAAATTATTTTGTCCCTGTTTGTGGTTCTTGGATGTTCAATTTCCATGGCTCAGTGGGACGATTCCGCTTATGGTGAAATTCGTGATCCAAATTTGCGTGGTGCTTTGCAAATGTATGAGCGGCGTCAACTGGCCCCAGCAGCGTCCGCTCTGTTTTCACTGCGAACGCGAACGGAACTGAAGAAATATCGTGGTTTGATTTATTTGACCTTAGGAAAAATTTTTCTCGATATGAAATTTCCACAGATCGCGGCCTGGCAATTTGCGAATGTAGTGATTATCAATGATGAACGCTTTAACAAACGCGCTCTTGAGCTTTTATCGGTGGCTGCTGATGAATTGGGTGATGAGACCATTCTCAACTATGCCGTATCCAAAATGAAAGTATCGGAGTTTCCGGCCCAAGAGAAAGATATGCTCTTTTTCCGAATGGGAGAAATCAAGTTCCGCAACAAAGACTACAAGGGAGCCATTGAGGCCTTTGATCGAGTCACCTCAGACAGTAATTATGGTGAAATGGCTCAGTACATGGCAGGAACCAGCTTTGCAATGCTGAAAGATATTGGGGCTGCCATTAGCAAGTTTGAAACCCTTTTGGGTGCTCGTAAGCGAGCGATCACCGATGATACGCGAGTGTCAGCTCTGATGGGGTTAGCTCGGGCGCACTATCAAAACAAAAATTGGGATAGGAGCCTTGAGTATTATCGACGCATACCCAGAGACCACAACCTCTGGCATGCTGCCTTATTCGAATCCGCTTGGGCCGACATGCGTGGTGGAAAATTTCGTTCTGCGCTCGGAAATTTTCAGTCACTTCATTCGAGTTACTATGATGATTTTTATGTTCCTGAGTCGTTGGTATTGAGATCAATTGTTTATCTTTATATCTGCAAATACGACGAAGTGGAAAAAGTGGTGGATCTTTTTGCAAAATCTTACGGTGATATTCAGGCACGTCTGACTGATTATTTGCGCTCAACCAATGATCCTAAGGCCTATTATGACGAGGTCGAGCGTGGTCTTTTGGTGCGCAAAACGATACAAGATGGCAAAAAAATGTCAGAAGGTAGAATTCCCTACAAGGTTCTAAGACACATCATTGGCAAACCTGACATTGAACGTGGTTTGGATTATTTAAGAAAGCTCTATGAAGAGAAAAAGAGACTGGAAAGTATGTCTATAGGTTTCTTAGAGTCACCGCTTGGAAAGTACACTGTTAAATTGCTCATCGGACGAATCAAGTCGGCTCAAAAACTTATTGGCATTAAAGCAAAAATTCACATGATGTACATGAAAGGTGAGCTGAAGGATCTGGATGAACAAGTTTCGTATCTGAAATATGAGATGATAGGGCTGCAGAAAGATCGTTTGCAAGACAAAATGGCGGGTCGCAAGAGTACTACAGCAAGAATCGATGACGACTCGGATCGCAATTATTACGTCAAAAATGGTTATGATTATTGGCCATTCCAGGGTGAATATTGGCTGGATGAAATAGGAAACTACTTTTATGTGGGAAAACAAAGCTGTGAAAACTAAACTAATGAAGACTAAAGCATTACTGGTGGTCTCTCTCGTTTTTACCGCAGGTCTGACTAAAGCCTATGCGGAAGAAACGATTGGAGAAATGTTTAGAAAACTGAGAAAGAATAGTGTTTCGTTGCAGCCTGTGATGTCGCGACAATCGTCAGTGCTACCATCTTTCAATGAACAAGTCGAGCCACGGCGAGAGCACCTCAATCTGGAAGCCATTCGCCCGACGCAATCCAGAGAAGTGATCAATGTTCAGAAATATGGTGAGGATCGTGTTCAGTTGGAGAAGATCACCGATAAGCAGATTCAGGAACTTTACCGAATTACCGAAAAGATGAAGAACAGTCCAAATCGGGGAGAGTTATGGCTTCGTCTTGCCGAACTCTATGTTGAAAAAGCGGATTATATTAAGTCTCGAAGACAAACCGAATATGAAGAGAAACTGGCACTCTATAACCAAAAAAAGACGTCGGTTAAGCCAACGATTAATCTTGAAGACGCCTATGATTACAATAAAAAATCTGTTCAGCTTTATGAGTACTTTGTAAGGGACTTTCGTAATGACTCCAAAATGGATCAAGCTCTATATTTCCTGGGTTTCAATTATATCGAGATGGGGGATTTAAAACGGGGTGCTTCGTACTATGCCCGTCTTATTCAGGAATATCCTCGTAGTGCATACATTAACGACGCAAACTTTTCACTCGGTGAGTACTATTTTGATCTTGAACAGTGGGAAAAAGCCCTGCCCGCTTACCAGAAAGTTATTCAAAACAAAGAATCGCGCCTCTTCGGAGTTTCTCTTTATATGGCAGCTTGGTGCCAACATCGAATGGGTGCCTCGAAGGAAGGGCTCAAATACCTCGAACTTATTATTCGCTTAGGGAGTGATTCCAACAAAAATAAGGTCAATATTGGCAAATTGGATACTGAAGCTCGTCGCGATCTCGTTGTGTTTTACGTTGAGGGCGGCGAGGCCGAAAAAGCCATGAGTTATTTTGGGCGAATTCTCGGTGAAGATAGGGCTCCCAAAGAAGTGGAAAAACTGGCTTACTATTACAGCGATAAAGGATTGAAAGATAAGGCAGCGTATTTGTTTAAACAGCTTATAGCTTTAGACCGATCCTCACCCAAGGCCTATGAATATCAGTTTCAAATCGTAACCAACTATCTCAACATTGCGGATAAGCAGAAGTTTAGAGAAGAGCTCTATGTTTTGGTAAAGGATTACGGACCAAAGTCCGACTGGCGCAAGGAAAATGAGAAGAATAAAACGGTCTTGGAGACAAGCTACAAGACGACAGAGAATTTCTTAAAGACCTATACCTTGCAACACCATCAATCCGCGCAATTGTCGCGTGCTAAAGTTTCCCAGCAACAGGCGGTTGAGGGTTATAAGCTCTACATTGCTGAGTTTCAAGACTCACCAAACTATGCTGACATGATGTTTTTTTATGGGGAACTACTTTACGATATGGAAAAGTTTGGTGAGGCCGCTCAGCAGTACTCTTGGGTTGCTCGCAATGCTCCTCAGAGTAAATATGGCGCAAAAGCCGCCATGAATATGATTTTGGGCCTGGAGAAGAATCTGCCAACAGAGGAGCAGATGCAGGCCCGAGTCGGAAGTTCGACCGAACCCTTGGAACTTGATCCCCGAGTTAAACAGTTCATTGAAAACGGGGAGTGGTACCTTAAGAGCTTTCAAAAGGCAGATAAGAATGTGGAGTTGCGATTCAAAATCGGAAGGCTCTACTATCTATCCAATCACTTTCCAGAGGCCGAAAAAGTCTTTAAGGACGTGGTTCAAAGGTTTCCAAAAACCAAACAAGCCGAATATGCCTCGAACCTCCTGCTAGATATGTATAATCTCAGAAAAGACTACGCGGGAATGGAGCGAGTGGGTACTGAGCTTTTGGCTAATAGTGCGGTGGCAGAGAGTTCATCGGCTAAGCAAATTAAAGACATATTAGAACGGGCTTCGTTCAAAGCTGGTGAAGAACTTGAAGCGAAAAAAGACTACCTTGGCAGCGCTAAAAAATTTGAGGCTTTTGCTAAAAAATACCCAAGTTCTAGCTATGTCCTGAAAGCCCGTTTTAATGCTGGCGTGAACTACCAGCGCGCCAATAAGCTGTGGCCGTCTTTGACGTCGTTTGAATATGTGATGAAAAGCAGAGACAAGGAAGCTTCGGCTCTGCAAGAGAAAACGATTAAGATCCTGCCCAAAATGTATCAAGATTTAGGAATGTACCAAAAGGCTGCAGGCGCTTACGTTGTGGCTGGAGACAAAAACCCTCAACAAAAAGAAGCGCTGAGCTTTTATTATAATGCCGCCATTTTATATGATGCTCTGAACGCGGTCGAAAGTGCGACTAAGTATTATGAGGTCTACCTTAAAAAGGCACCGGCCACTGAGCGTCCAGACCTTGTCTATCGCTTGGCAGACCTGAACTATCGTAACCACCGCTATCCTTCGGCGAGTAACTATTATAGGGAATACATTCGCATAGGTCGAGACCCTGAACTGGTGATTGAATCCCATTATAAAACCGCAGATTGTTACGCGAAGGTTAGAAATACTCGTGAGTGGGGTCTTTGGCGAGGTAAAGTGGTCTCCGTTCAGCAGAGTTTAGTGCCTCGCTTGAAAGGGCCTGGAGCACACTATGCGGCTCAAATTCGATTAGAAAATATCGAGCCTGTTTACAATCAACTCACTTCATTGCAATTTACCTCGGATACCAACAAGATAAAAAAAGTGGCCGATCAGAAATTGGAGATAGTGAATAGGCTCAATAAGGAACTGGCTGAAATCATCAAGTATGATAGCGCCGAAGAGATTGTGGGGGCGTTGGAGCTTCTGGGAAGAACGAGCGCACACATGGCCGATGCGTTGCTGCGAGCGCCACTCCCGCCAGAAGTTGTTAAAGATGAGGCGACTAAACAAAACTACCTGGCCGCCGTGAAAGAAATGGCACGTCCCTTTCAAGTAAAAGCAATTGAGAGTTATCGCGGTGCAATCCAAAAAGCGAAAGACTTGGAAACCTACACAAAACCTTACTTTGTTTCTATGGAAGCACTAAGGGTTCTTGATCCCAATGCCCGTTTAGATCTGGGACAAGAGGCGAGTCCGCACACTTATCAGGATTGGATGGGGTTCAAATGACGACAATATTAGGATCAAAAATATCATCGAATCAGACTTTGCGAACGGGTTTTACTGCTTGTTTGATGGCAACAGCATTCTTATTGGTGAATATCATGGGTTGTTCGTCGACGGGTGGTGGTCGTGCCAAATCACAGGATGGTCGTGAAGCGGCGGCCGGTGAAACCGAAGGGGGTTCCAGAGGGAGCGGGGAGGAGTCCGGAGCTTCAACTAAAGAAGCCCCGATCAATAAGACGGAGCTTTATGACGGCATTAAGATCGCTTTAAGCTCAGGAGAGGACCAGTCTGTTGAAAAAGCAGTGGCCAATCTTTTATCGCACGATCAGAGTGATTTTAAAGCGCTAAATGCGCTAGGTTTGTTTCATCTTTCCAAGGGTCGCACTCAATTGGCCAAGACAATCTTTAAGTCTATTATAGAGAAAGATACTAAAAATGTTTCAGCACTTAACAATTTAGGCGTCCTCTATAGCCAAGAAGGGGACCGCAAGAAGGCCATGGATTCCTTCAAGCGAGCGGTCTCAATAAATAGTATTTACCCATCCGCCAATGCCAATTTAGGGTCAATTTATGCCGTTGGTAAGGACTTTCAGCGCGCTCGACCGTATCTTGAAAACGCCTATAAGGGGGGACTCCGAGATCTATCAGTGTTAACGAACTATGCGGCTGCGCTAATGTTCGACGGAGATAGCGAGGCGGGTAGTGTCTTTATAGAAGCGCTGAAGATGGGATCTTCTGATGTTAACTTACAGTTTAACTATGCTCTTTATCTGACCTACATAAAAAAGGATTATAAGGAAGCCAGCGAAATAATCGACAAAATAAGATTTATGGGGGTCCCAGCGCAAAAGAAATCGATCCTGGCCCGCATGGAAGAGACAATTATTGGCAGTAAATCTGAAGAAACTAAAGCGCCCTGACGAATTTGAGGTGTCTATGAATAGAGTTTGTTTTCATTTGGTCTTATTTTTGCTAATCAGTTTATCAGGAATCATTCCAAAAATTGGAATGGCTCAAAATAAGACTGAAGAGCCAGTAAAAAAGCACACTCTCAATTTTGAGGATGAGCTCATTGAAGGTGGAGTACAGAAGCCCGAGCTGATGTATCTCCTGCAAAGGAAGAACTTTAACTTCAAGAAGCTGATCCGATTGCGAGAGCACTTTCTGCCTGAAATGGCAGAGACAGGTGAAATGCTAAAAAGCTCTGGGAGTAGCAATTGAATTTGCCGGTTATACTGAGGATATTTAAGGGAGAACACATCGTCGAGGTGAAGCAATTTCAACTCGATCAGATTGTTATTGGCAATCAGGCCGAAGTTAATCTCAATCTTCCAGATTCCTTAGTATCACCAATTCATGCGCTCATTGAAAAGCGCAATGAAACATATTATCTTTGTGATCTTGGTTCTTCCCATGGAACCTTCAAAAATCAACAACAAGTTTTAGATGAAGTGATTGAATCTGGCGAAAGTTTTCAAATTGGTCCGTTTCGCCTTCAGTTCTATGTGGGTGCACCAAAGCCCAAAATTGCCGCCCCTGAAGCTCGGGTTGTTATTGATAATGGAGCAATGATTGTACAAGAAGTTGTACAGCCCGTCGTACAACCCGTCTTACAACCCGTCGTTACGACGGTAGCAACTCCCGCAGCGCCAGTTACTCCAGTGGCAGAGGCGGTGGTCGTTGAGGCAAAACCAATTTTGGATGACGGCTTAGTTTACCAACAAGAAAAAATTAAGACTCCAGCGCGACAGCCTGAAATTTCTCGTCCTAATTTGAGTGGAACTTTTGCACCACCAAGTGCTGTGCCTGAGGAGAATCAGGTCATAAAGCCGAGTAAGGGTTCCGTTTTAGAAGTTTCTGTCGGCTGGAAAGAGCGTATTATTGAGACATATCATTTTCGTGGCAATAAAGCGGTCACCATCGGTTCTGGCGAAAAAATCGATATTCTTCTACCAGGTCGAGTTTTTTCAGGAAACCATGTGATTGTCGATTTTCAAAGTGGTGTTGCCTCAGTGAATCTCCGATCAGAAATGACGGGTGATTTGTTGTTGGAACGTCAGGTCCGGGGTTTCGACGAACTTAAGCAGCATGGCCGAATTTCTTCGAACACTCGCGGACACAATGTTGTTCGTCTTGAGCAGGGCGAAGCGATGCGCGTGGCGCTTGTTCCAGGGCTAATTAATATTTATGTGCGATATGTTCCTTCGACTCAAAAACCCGCTTTGATTCCGTTCTTACCGTTCACTACGGGTGAGATTGCGAGCGTGCTCTTAGCCACTGCTCTTGTCGGGCTTTTGGGACTTTACAATGCCATTCATGCTCCGGTTGAAATTCCAAAAGAAGAAATTCAACCAGAGATTATTTCTGTTACAAAATTTGTTTATCCTTCAGTTAAACGTTTACCAGAGAAGACGGTGGCTCCTCCACCAGTGACTCCACCTCCTGTTAAGGTTCAACCGCCCCCTCCTGTAAAACAGAAGGTCGTTTTGGGAGAAAAGACACAGGCGCCCACTGGAAAAGGTGGGACAACCGCATCACCTAATAATGCATCTAGTGGCGCTTCAGGCAGTCGAGCCGCTGAGGCGGCGCCCAATAAAAACATGACCGCCAAAAAGACTTTCACTTCGGTACAGCAGGGTGGATCGATAAAGATGGGCGCTCAAGCAGGTGCTAATGCTAGCCAGACTCAGAAACCTGTGGATTTGAGTACTGTCGGATTAACTAGCACTTTCGGTGGCGGTGGCGCGCGCAGTAAATTAGCCCAAGCGGTGCAAGGCGCTGGTGGCATCATTGGTGATGCAAATCAAGCCACTGGAACCGCAGGATTCGCTAAGGATCGACCGGGTGATGACTTGGGATCGGCCTTTAAGGATACCGGCGCAGGTGGCAATGGAGTCGCTATCGAAGGTATTCGTGGTGGCGTCACCAATGGGCGTGGTAGTGGTAATGCTGGATATGGTGGCGTCGGCAGTGGTCTAGGCGATAAGTCGGGCGTTCAAGTGGATGTTGGCGGTTATGGAGCCAGTTTTGCCGGTACAATTGATAAGAACGGCGTGCGCCGCGTGATTTTAAGCAAACAAGCTGTGATTAGACGTTGTTATGAAAAAGAACTCCGCTTCAAGAAGTCCCTTGGTGGACGAGTGGTGGTTAAGTTCGAGATTACAGATACGGGAAGAGTGTCAGCGGCTTCGGTCTCAGAATCCACACTGGGTGATGCTGGAGTGGAAAATTGTCTAAAGAACGAACTCGTTACTTGGCAATTTCCACCAACGCCAGAGAACACGGTGGCTGATGTGCTGTTCCCATTTAATTTTCAAAGTAAAGAGTAGTTAAGGAGGTTTTTGTGAACCAACAACAGATAGACAATTTGCCTTTTATTCAAAGGGCTTTTGAGGCAGGCGGACCGTTGATGTATGTGATCGCCCTGATTGGCATTTTCTCTATTATGCTGATCGTGGAGCGCTGGTTAGCACTCAGTGCTGCGAGAATCAATCGTCGGGAGTTTAATGAGAACATTTTTGGGATGATCCTAAAAGGTGATCTTAAACAGGCATTGGCATTTTGTGATGCTCGCCCAGCCCCAATGACAAACACTATTAAAGCCGGACTTGTTGCGGTTTTGAATAAGCGCCCCGATGAAGAGGTGCAAGTAGCAATGGATGCAGCGGTTTTGCGCGAAACTCCAAAGCTCGAAGGTTGGACTCCGTTCTTAGCGGTGTTTGGTAACGTTTCGGTTCTTGCCGGTCTTTTGGGAACCATTGCTGGTATGATCAAATCTTTTGGTGCGGTGGCTAACGCTGATAACGCAACGAAAGCAGCGGAGCTTTCTGGTGGTATTTCTCACGCTCTTAACTGTACTGCGTTTGGACTGATGGTTTCGATAATTTGTATTATCGCTTACGCTTATTACCAGATGCAGATTCAACGAGCTGAAAATGAATTGATGGAAAGCTCAATGCAAATGCTTAATTTAGTTTCAGCTAACCGAGATAAAATCAGAGATTAATTAAATAATTTATATTTAATTTGGTTGTTTGAGGTTTTTAGGTGATAAAGGGAGAACGAGGTTAATATGGCTCACATAGAAAGCGGCGGATCAGGAAGACGCACCAGTTTAGAACTGAATCTCGTTCCATTTATCGATTTGATGAGCGTGTTGATCACTTTTTTGTTGATCACCGCTGTTTGGACTCAGGTTTCAATGATTCAGATCGGTAGCTCAATCTACTCTAAAAAATCGAGCGAGCAAACGACTCCACTTACTCCTGATGTCGATAAGGTCTTGCGTGTCGACATTCGTCAGGACGGTTATTTCGTAACCATCGGCAGAGAACAACAATTAATAGCCCGCCAAGGTGAAGCTTTTGATACGGCTGCGCTTACGGAACTTCTGAAAAAAGCGAAGCTACTTTTTCCAGAGAAACGAGATGCCTTGGTGGCCATGGATGATAATTTGGCCTTTGAAAACTTGATTAACGGTATGGATGTCGTTCTCAAAGCGGGATTTCCTCAAATCAGTGTTGCTTCGGGAGGTATCTAATGGCTATTTACGCGCCCGGAGAAAAATTCAGAAATCACCGATTATTGAGTCGTAAAAAAGGCAAGCGTGAAGTAACGGCCTTGCTGTCACTTACTGCCATGGTCGACATGTTCACCGTTCTGGTGATTTTCTTGTTACAGAACTACAACACCGAAGGTTTGATTGTTAATATTCCAAAAGAACTCATTCTTCCTAAAGCAGAAGTGATCAAAGAACTTAAACCATCAATAGTCATTACCGTATCTCCCATTGAAGTGATGATCGATGAGTTGCCAATCGCTAAGTTTGACGATGTGAAAAACCAAAAAGAGTGGATGATTCAACCACTTTTCGTTGAAGCTCAAAAGGCAATCGAAAAAGCGAAGCTGAAACATGAGACCAGTGGTGTGATCAACGAAGTGCGTACTGCATTGAAACCTGAAGATTCGGCGGAGCTGCAAAACTTGGAGCCCTGGAAAAAGATTACGGTTCAGGCCCATAAAGAGATTGATTTCTTAACCATCAAAAAAGTTCTGTTCACGCTGACCGAAGCAGGTGCTGGTGAAATCAATTTCGCTGTCATTCAGCGACCAAATGAGAAAAAATAAATTCGTTTTCTTAGGTCAGTGTCAAAACTCTGTTTGAAATCTTAACAGAGGCCCAATTTTACTTTTTCAAATTCATCAGGCAATCCTCAAGTACACAATGATAGTTTACTTGGGGGCGGTTGAATTATGAAGATGTTTTTCGATGTATCGAGTTTGGATCAAACGGACATAACTGGAATTGGCGTTTATACAAAAAATCTCCTAAAATATTTGAGGCCGCTTTCTGAGACATCTCTTTATCCTATTTGTTCAGCCAGTCGATGGATGAAGCGTCAGCCTCGAGTAATGGTAATACAACGTGGCCTCCTCCAAAAACGCTAGACCCAGCTCTAAAAAAGCTATCAATAAGCTTCAATTTTTGTGTCGAATAGAATGATCTCAGCACAGGCAACGAAACAAGGAGTATAAAAAATAAAGCTTAGAAGCCTGCGCCTAGGATTTTTCGATCTATGTGAAGTGGCTCATGGGGAAGTGCAGCCGTCGACTTAAGAAATAGAGCGCCAAACAACCTGCCAAAATTAAAACTAAAATTTGAAAAGCGGCTGAATGGGAAAATAAAACCAAGGTTGCCGATCTAGCTATTTTTGAAACTTTACTTTTGCAAAAGTCACGACTCATAAAATGATGCCCTCTGGTAGCCAGGCAATTGAACTCAAATTGTTTCATAACAAAACAGTTTTTTTGTCTCACTATTTTGTCGCGTTCTCCCATTTCCGCATTCTATAACTGAGTCAGTGTTCAAATTTTGTTTAACACTCCTAAATGGAATCGACAGCGAGCAGGTCGGAGAGTGAATTAGGAGTGACTACATTGGAATCGGTTTTGCAATGATTAGAGTCGAAACCAAATTGTGACCATCTTTTTGGTTTAATTTGTTAAAAGGGGAAATATTAGTGCCCGTAAATTTCAATATGAGAATTTTGAAAATTACAATGATCGGCTCTTGTTATTTATTCTCTTTTGAGAGCCATAGTGAAGTCGCTTATCGTCCGTTAAATGGGGAACTCAGTGAAGTTGCTAAGGAGTCTGAACCATCCCACGATGTAAATGAAAGTTCACCGAAAAAGCCATTGTCATTTACGGCCGAACAGATTCTAGCTAAAATTCGAATTAACAGA
Source organism: Pseudobdellovibrionaceae bacterium (assembly GCA_044374645.1). Lineage (GTDB taxonomy): Bacteria > Bdellovibrionota > Bdellovibrionia > Bdellovibrionales > Bdellovibrionaceae > CAUJGP01. Next base: position 13,952 of record JBILOD010000007.1, read on the forward strand.
GAATTTGACATCGATCACCTCCTCGGAAAGTGCGACCGGAGCCTACCAACTCTCCTAGGGAAAGCATTTGAGCAGTTTAAAGAGGAGTTAGAAGAGCAAAACATAAAAAAGTCCTGGGGAAGGTACCTCTATTCAGGCATTTTATACTTCAGTTCTCCTTATTCATTCTGGCGGGCGAAAGCATCCGAAAAGATGGAAATGGTCAGTCTTCTGAAAAAGGCCTACCAAAGAGTAATGTTTGACCTCAATAGAAAATTAAATTCGGACGAACAAAATGCGTATTGTGATATCAGCCAAAATTTGATTATTGGGATGCTCAATGCATCAGTTCCAGGATATGGCCAAAAGCGAGCCGCCGGGATTTTCTCAGAAATTTTTGAAAAAATTGGAAACAGTTCTAGAATTGCTAACAAAAGCGAATTGACCGCCCTCTTTGAAGAATATCAGCATTATGAAAGGAAGCAACACGACTCATTTTCACTACATTATCCATCACTCATTGATGCAAGCGCAGAACTTGTTCCAGTTAGAAAGCTCAGATTTAGCGACAAAACCACAATTTCGCATTTTACAAAGCATAAAACTGAGTTCAATGACGTCTATATAGTCGAAGACTATAAAGACCGGGCAAATGCATTTCTCAGAAGGGATTCTGATTCATGTCACTCCTGCATCAATATTTTTAAAGAGAACAAATTTGCGAAATTTGACCCAAATACAGGAGAAGAGCTTATTTTTGACAAATCTGGCAACTTTATTTCGTATTTTGTGGTTTGGGGAGAGACAAAAGCAGAACGATTAGATCGATATCTTTACAAACTAGCGACTCACTAAGATTTTCACTTTGAGCATTGAAAGCCTTTCTATGTGAAATTAAACACGGATTCGGAAGCAAAGTTTCACTCGATTGTGCGAAGGTATGAAGGTGGGCAATGGATTGTCGAAGATGAAGTACTTATCAATGAACTGTCTGCAGGGTTCTATGCAGGGGCAACTACGATAGAAATTGCCCCAGCTCTCCGAACTCTACAAAATTCGGGATCTAATGCAGGAAAAAGAGAATCTCGGTCTGGTCCCCAGGGTTTCGCGGATAATCTCAATGGATTGATCATCGGTATTGAACAGGAGGCCATTCATCTTGAGAAGACTAATATCACCGAACGAAATCAGTTAGCCTTTGGGTTAGTGGCGTTCAGCCCTCATGCTCTCGGGGGCTTACCGGATGACTCCAAAGATTCCATCCATGAGGTCATGGAACTCAATGAAGGTATGTTACGAATGGCGGCGTCCAGGGAGTCTCCCGAAATCAAATTGTTAAATCGACTCATCAAAGCGGCTCGCCAGAATGTTAAGGGTCGGTATTTTAGCTGGATGGACCCTTATGCTGACCCTCTGGGCGGATTGGTTTTGGGATCGGAGCCCAAATTGAGATTGGCAAAACTAAAATTACTGAGTTGGAGATACAAAGAGAGAAGATCAGCGCCACCATCGAGCAAAAAGTGGCTGATTTGTTTAATGACTATGGGGTCATTTTGAAATCGCACGATGCCGCTCAGCGAAGTCTTCAGGTTCAGTCTCGTCGTGTCGAACGCCATGTCAAGGGGCTGGAGTCGGGCAGCGGCTTTGACAGCATGGATTTGGTGAATGCATAGAGGAATCTGACGAGCGCAAAAGTCAATATGGTCACCAACGATTATGGTTATAAAGCCATCATGAGTCATGCTCGTCGTTTGAGTGTTGGTAGGGAATATGAGTTGGTCCTAAGGGGCCCAAGGTCGCCTCTCCCATTTAGTTTCTTCGACTTGCATGCAAGGCGCATTGCAATTTCTTAAATCCCCTCGGAGAATATTATTGAGGGGAGTCAATGACATCTGTTTCTGCCTTTGTGCAAAAATTAATATTTTATCTTCTTTTGGCAGCATTTTTCTTTGAGGTCTTGCTCATTGGCTCCCAGTTTATTGAAAAAAATGAGGGTTTGATGCCCCGGAAGGACCTGTTTGAGCACACCGCCGACCAGAAAATGGAGCGAGTCCACCTGGTGGAGGGGCTTGGGTCGTCGAAAGAGTGGGAACTCTTTGCCGAAGCCGCTGAAGGGTATATTGGTCAAGGGGTCTGGAACCTCGAAAATGTAAAAGTCGTATTTTATGCTCGCACCGGAGACTCCTACGTCGTTCAAGGGAAGCGGGGCCAAATTGATGTTGGTTCCAAGGACATAGATATTGTTGGAGATGTCTCGACACATTCGACCAATGGCTATGAGTTTGTTACCCCGGCCCTTCACTATCGATCCAAGGCCAAGGTCCTGAATGCGCCGGAGGCGTTATCGTTGAAAGGACCCAAAGATCAGGCGGGGCAACGCCTACGACTTCGAGGGCGGGGTATCACCACTTACCTTGAAAATAGCCTTATGAATATTGAAAGTGACGTGGTTGCCGAGCGACAAATGTCCAACCTTAAGAACCTAAAGATTCAGAGTCGAAAAGCTCAAGTGAGCGGACGTTCCAATATGGTACGTTTCTATGATTCGGTAACAATGTATTATGATAACTTTTCGATTCAGGGACCTGAAGCTTTATTCGCCTATAAGGCTGACGCCGATGTGCCTCAGGCGATTGTGATTAATGGTGGGGTACAAATAAGTGATGTCGATAAAAAAGCCAGTGCTGAGAATCTGAAGATTGATTTGTTAGAAGATCGATATGTTCTGCGTGGCTCTCCACGAGTTCAGCAAGGGTCTGAGGAAATTAAAGGTGAAGAAATTATTTTCCTAGAAGGTGGCAAAAAAGTTCGAATAGAGAACGTGAAGGCTCGAGTGAATGATGATCAGGAGGTAAAGTGAGTTTATTGACAGCGTCTCATTTAGCGAAATCATACAAGAAGAGACAAGTCGTTACCGATGTGAATTTCAAAGTGGAGTCGGGTCAAGTCGTTGGTCTTTTGGGGCCCAATGGAGCTGGTAAAACGACCAGTTTTTATATGGTCGTGGGCATAGTCAGTCCGGACAGTGGTGAGATCGTGCTCGATGAGGAGGAAATGACGCGTTTTCCGATGTATAAAAGAGCCCGACGAGGGTTAAGTTATTTGGCTCAAGAGCCGAGTATCTTTCGAAAGCTAACGGTAGAAGAGAACCTGATGGTTGCACTTGAGGCTCAAGGGTTTTCCTCCGCTCGACGACATGAACGTCTCGAGGAACTATTGAAGGACTTTAGTATTGAACACATCAGGGAGAGCTTAGGAATGTCACTATCAGGTGGCGAACGCCGACGGGTGGAGATCGCACGGGCACTAGCAGGAGCGCCAAAGTTTTTGCTACTTGACGAACCTTTTGCCGGTATTGATCCAATTGCCGTCAACGACATCCAAAATATTATTCGCAAACTTAAGTCCAGAAATATTGGAATACTCATCACGGACCACAACGTTCGTGAGACCCTCGGAATTTGTGATTATGCATATCTGTTAAAAGATGGTAAGATTCAAGTAGAAGGAAATCCTCAAGTGATCACAGAAAGTGAATTCGCGAGGAAGTATTACCTTGGAGAGAACTTTAAGCTTTGAGAAAGGGCGAACATGGCCAAGCTCAGTCAATCGCTAAATCTGCAACAAACATTGAGGATGACGCCTCAATTACAACAAGCGATCAAATTGCTGCAGTTATCACGAATGGAATTGGAAACTGCGGTCCGTAAGGAATTAGAAGAAAATCCAATTCTTGAAGAAGTGATGGAGCTTAAAGAAGACGACCTGAAGGCGGTTAAAGACGCTGCCGGTGAAGTGGAGAAAACGCGAGAAGTCACCGGCGAAGACGGGCACCGTGACGATGACTTTAACTGGGAAAATTACTACGAAGCCAATTCGAAGCCCATGCAGCAACAGAGTCAGATGGGTTCAGAAGAGATCATGAACTATGAAAACGTGATCACTGCTCAACAAACTTTGTATGATTACCTGATGTGGCAAGTTAAGATGGCTGGTTTCAATGATGAAGAAGAAAAATTGGCAACCATCATTGTGAACTATATTGATGAAGATGGATATATTAAAACTCCTTTTGAGCAAATTGCCCAGGATGAGGGTGTGACGGTTGAGGATCTCGTTGAAATTCTGCCTTTTGTACAGGAGTTTGATCCTCCTGGGGTGGGTGCACGGGATTTAAAAGAGTGTCTGGTGATTCAAGCTCGTCATCTCGAAGAAGACACCAATGATTTGGTCTATTTGATTCAAAACCATGTCAAAGATCTCGAGAAAAAGCACTTTGATACAATTGCGAAATCGATGAATCTTTCAGTCGAAGATGTTCATGACATGTGTAAAATTATTTACACTATGGAGCCTAAGCCTGGACGATCCTATGCTGTGCATGACACCCACTATGTGACTCCTGATGTTTACGTGTACAAGGTGGGAGATGATTATCTGGTTTCTCTGAATGAAGATGGTCTACCACGCTTACGTGTTTCAAACCTTTATAAGAATGTTATGAAGGGTGCCTCCAATAAGAGTAACGATCCCAAGGCCCAAGACTACATTCAAGACAAGTTGCGTTCAGCGATCTGGCTCATTAAGTCGATTCACCAACGTAATCGCACCATTTATAAAGTGGCAGAGAGCATCGTGAAGCATCAGCGCGAATTCTTTGATAAGGGCCCCGCCTTTTTGAAACCAATGATTTTGCGAGATATTGCTAATGACATCGGGATGCATGAGTCGACGGTGTCACGAGTGACGACCAGCAAGTATGTGCACACACCGCAGGGTATTTTTGAACTTAAGTATTTCTTTAATTCGGGGATTGCTAGTTCTGATGGCGGGGATTCACTCGCTAGCGAGGCTGTTAAACTCCTCATTAAGGACTTGGTCGCCAAGGAAGATCCTAAAAAACCGCTTTCTGATCAGCAAATCGTGGATATGCTAAAGAAAGAGGGTTTAGTGATTGCCCGCCGAACGGTAGCCAAATACCGCGATGTTCTTCGCATATTGCCATCGAGCCGCCGCAAGAAGGTATTTTAGCATAGAAGTGATAACGTCAAATTTGCTTGGTTCTCGCCCTCAATTCTCACTTCAGCGGAGTCCAGGCTAGGCCGTCGTACGGTGCCACTGGTGAAACCGATTATTTTGGTGATGGATTTTATGTGAGCATTGGCAAAACCGATGCTCGAAACACTAGTAAAGATGTAGGCCAAATTGGAATTGAATGCTACCATTATGAGACTCATTCATTCACGAGTAAAGGCATTGCGAAACAACCTATACCAGTTTGTTCTACTCTGGAGTCTTATTTTTCACACAGGGTGCTATTTAAACCTGGATATTGACCCATTAAACAAGAACGATTCAGGCGGTGCCAATGGTTCATCTCAGAGTCCTTCTACACCGATTCTAACGGCAGTCCTCTCTAGTCTTCCGGTGCATCCTTCGAATATAGTCAACTTAAACATCTCGGTTGGTGGTGATAAGATCGCAAAATATCAATTTAAGCTTGGCCCAAGCCTGAGTACATTTTGTAATGTAGCTCTGGATTATGGTCCTGAAACTTTAGTATCATCAAACATCGTTATGAATTTGGCCGCCCTGAGTGATGGCTTGTATACCATATGTGTCCGCGGACAAACCAAGGAAGGCTTGATACAATCTATTGATTCCGCGACCAGCTACACTTGGTTGAAGGATACAAAGCCTCCCACCGCTATGGCAAATGGGGCTCCCCTTGGCACATCGATTTCCACCCAGCTAAGTATTCAAGTGTTAGGTTTAAGCGCAACCCTTGATTCCAATGTAACGAACTACCGGTATAAAATTGGCGAATCCGGGACCACAAGTTGCGGTGATAATTTAAACTTTAGCAATGTGGTACCTGTCTCCTCACTTATTAATGAGGACATTTCTGCTCTAGGTAATGGAGGTATCACGCTTTGTCTAGTCGGGGCAGATGCCGCCCTCAATTGGCAACCCTTTAATATGGCCACAAAGATTTCTTGGGCCAAGGGTTTATTTTCGGCACCTGAACCATTTGCAATTCTGAACGGACTTCCAAGTTCAACAGACTCACAAACGACACTGGCAATTACTGTTGGAGGTTTATCGGTTACCCACTATCAGTATAAGATTGGGCTTAGAAGCCTAACGGAGTGCTCCGATCCGAATGGTTACAGTATAGAATTTGTCGCCAGTACTAACATTCAGGATGATATTTCATCTTTCAGCAATGGAAGTAACCTCAAAATCTGTGTCATTGGTGGTGAGTCGGGAGGTGCCTACCAAAGTTATGCTCACGCAACCACCTATTCCTGGATCAAAGACACTGTGGTATTTGTCAATTTTGCTAGTATGGGGTCATCATTCACTGACAGTAGTCAGAAGATGAGTTTTGAGATTTCATTGAGTCAACCCAAGTCCTATGATGTTGTTATTAATTATTCCGTTTATGGTACTGCGATCTATAATCTTGATCATGATCTGAGTTCGGGAAGTGTTTTGATTCCTGCAGGTACAACATCTGCGACACTCAGTTATAATTTAATTAGAAACCCAGTTGTAAATTCTGTTCCGAGTGAACGGTCGCTCAATCTAAAAATTACAAAGAGCGATCGTGAAGGTGTTGTTGTTGGTCCACTGTCCTATCTGCTGAATAGTATTAAGGATGCTGAAAGTGTTTATTCAACGATTATTGATGCTACAGAGTCTTGTGCGCTTCGACAGGACGGAAAGCTGTTTTGCTGGGGATTGAATGAACATGGTCAAGTTGGGGATGGAACAATCGTTTCAAAAACAGTTCCTGTGCAGATTGATTCAGGTACCCTATATTCAAAAATTAGTTCAAGTGGAGCCAATCGTTGTGGAATCACGAGCGGAGGAGTTCTTAAATGTTGGGGTTACAATATTGTTGGTCAAGTTGGAGATAATTCGACTACTGATAGATCAGTTCCGACACTCATTGATTCGGGAACACTGTATGCTTCTGTATCTGTCGCTAATGAGCATGCCTGTGGAATTACAACTTCTGGTGTACTTAAATGCTGGGGATACAACTATCTTGGACGAATTGGTGATGGGACTACTGTAAATAAACTGGTACCAACCATTATTGATTCAGGAACAACCTATTCGCAAGTCAAAGCTGGCCCGCACTCTACCTGTGGTATTACTAGCATAAATCAAGTCAAATGTTGGGGTAGTAACAGTTATGGGCAAGTTGGAAATGGGACGACATCCACTGCGCAGGCCTCTCCAGTGCTCATTGATTCTAGCACTACTTATTCGCAAATTGTTTTGGGGGCTGAGCACACTTGTGGAATCACTACTTCAGGTGTTTTGAAGTGTTGGGGAAAAAACAGTCTTGGTCAGGTAGGTGATAATACGACCTCCGATAAATTAGTACCAACAATCATTGACCCAGGAATTTCCTATTCCAAAATTCAACTCGGCTATGGACGAACTTGTGGAATTTCAAGTGCCGGTATATTTAAGTGCTGGGGAAATAATACCTATTCAAGAAATGGTTATGATCCCCTAACCTTTGTTAATGGCAATATTCCGAACACAATTGATTCTGGTACAACGTATACAAATCTTTCGCTGAGTATTTATCATACCTGTGGCATTACCTCGGATTCATCACTTAAATGCTGGGGTTCTAATAGCAATGGACAGCTTGGTAGAGGTGTGATTGAAGGCGAGAGTGGAATTCCGACTATAGTGGATAC
>JBILOD010000218.1:0-6623 GCA_044374645.1 Pseudobdellovibrionaceae bacterium
TTTAGAGCTCAACTGTTTGTTCCTCATAAACAAAAGACCATTGTACAGGATGGATACTCTGATGCTGCAAATGTGCGCTCTCAAGTTTTGAAATATAATAAAGTTGTGTTTCTTTTTCCAAATTCTGTAAATCGGAAGTCGTAGAGTCGGGATCGTGGTGACCAAATAAAATCCGTTTAACACCCATCTTCATCGCTAAGTCCAAACCAATGTGTGAAGAACTGTGGCCACCCATATTGTTTTGCATTGAACGTGCGATCGGGTATTGAGCATCGTAGTACATGAGATCCACATTTTCATACAGAGGGCGATCAGCGCCCAGATCCTCGAAACTCAGGCGGGTTCCTTCGGTGTCGCTGCAGTGCGAGTAGGTTTTAGTACCATGAGATATTTTGAATCCCCAACAAGGATCCAAATGATCCAGCAAGTATGGAGTTACATCAAAGTCATTCACTTTAACCGTTTTGCGAGGGGCTAGCTGATGAAATACAACCTTAGAAGGTAAAGACGCAAAATCCACAGGAAAGTATGGGCGCGTAAAAATGAATTTAACAGCATCTTGGAGTTCTTTTTGTACGGCATAGAAGTGAATTTCATTTCCAGGAATAAATATCGGAGTGAAAAATGGGAGTCCCAAAAGATGGTCAATGTGAAAATGGCTCAACAGGATATGATAAACACCTTGGCCTTTTCCAGCCACGCCTTGTTTCATGATTTGGTCGCCTAGGCGTTTAATGCCGCTCCCAGCATCAATGATTAGGTGGGATTTGCCGGAAGTCACTTCGACGCAAGTTGAACAGGAACCATAACCACCAATAGAAGTTACCTTTTGTTGTCCAAGAAAGATATCCACATCTTTAAGGTGAGAGTAGCCCTGAGAAAAAAATTGATAAAAGAGATTGCGGAAATCGTTGACCAGGCCACTCGGAGGAGTTGCTACAGGAAGTAATCCTCTAACCCCCCAAAATTTTATTTTCATACCCATATATTAGCACCCCTAAAGTTATGATCTTTCGAGGTCCCTGGGAAGCCAAGCACTGCCATTAAAAACAAGACTAAAATCCGGCAGATCGGTGAAAAATCTAAGCTTTGGCATGCTCGCGGTCAGATCTTACTTTTGGAATTACTCGCGGGAGCTTTCAACGATAATCAGAGTGTCATAATTCTCTTCCATAATGAGATTTCCAACATCATTTCTGCGGAGAGTTCCGGATTGCGAAAATTTTGGTACCTGGGCTTTACCGGCACCTTTGATCAAATGGTAAAGTTCTTTTGCATGTTCATGGCGAAAACGCACACAACCACCCGAGGCTCTTCGACCGAGCTCATCGTAGTGGCTTCGTGTGGTCGCATGCATTGCAATTCCACCGTTGAAGAATACGGCCCATGGCATTGGGGCATTCCAAGTTCGAGAAAAATGGTTAGGGCTGAAGTAAGTTGGGCGGAACCAGCCTTGAGGAGTGCTTGAACGGTAGACTTTTCCAGATGGCGCCACTTCAAGATTTTCGCGTCCCGTAGAAACTTTGTAAGTGCCATAGGGCTTACCTTCAAAAAACACCTTTGCTGTTTGGGCGCTTGGACCGCGATCGGATTTGTTGATAAGCACGACCACTTTGAAGAACTGAGTGATGTCGAGTCCATTCAGTGAAGACCAGTCATCGATGGTCATCGTTTCAAAATAGCCATCAAACATCAGTGTTTTAGCTCGTGGTAAACCCATTTCAATACTTAATTCGTCAGGAGAGATAAGATCCGGTAGGGCTTCCGTGGTTACATCCTCGGAATCAGACTCTGTCACGGATTGATCAGTCACGTGATCAGTGGCCAATGCCAATGGACCTTGAATCAGAAGGAAGGTTAGTATTGTGCAAAGGTAACGACTCATGTTGATATCCCCCTTAAAAATGTCGTGCTCAAGGTACTCAAAAGTCCTGCGACATACAAGGGAAACAGCCTGAAAAAATCAACTTGCTTGGGCTTTCGTGTTATTTTGCTCTATTGGAATTTGAAACACAAACCGGGTGTTTGGAAAGTCCCGATCCAATGCAATGGTGCCAGAATGGGCTTTAATGATTTCTTTGGAGATACTAAGACCCAAACCAGTTCCTTTGCCGGCTCCTTTGGTGCTGAAAAATGGCTGCATGAGTTGATTGGCAACATTCTCAGGAATACCAGCTCCTGAATCGGTCACGCTGAACTCAACGATTTCGTCACTCACTTTTCTGGCGCCCACATGAATCCAAGGTGAGGATTGATCACCAATCGCATCCATACTGTTATTAATTAAATTTAAGATAACCTGACTGATCTGAACTGGGCGGCAGCGAATCAACATCTCGGGGTCTTCGAGGTCATAACTGAGCTGAATACTATTCGTTTTAATTGACGCTTCACACAGGCCAAAGGTGCTATCAATAATATCTTGGGCTCTAGATAAAATAAAAGGATCACGAGATCCATCTCTCGAAAGGGCACGAATTCCCTTCACAATTTTGCTTATACGTTCGGTGTATTGTTTAGCTTTTGTTAATATTCCAGCGAGCTTTTCCCGGTCAACGGCCCTATCGCTGGAAAGTTCTTTGAGGGTCATTGTTAACATGCCCATTATGATCGTAAGGGGATTATTGATTTCATGGGCAATGCCGCCCGCCATCGCTCCGAGTGAGCTCAGTCGGGAGGCTTGTGCCAACTGTACAACTTGATCGCGTTCTCTCTCTTGCCAAAGGATTAAATCAAGTTGTCGATTGATTTCACTCACTAAGTGGTTTCCCCATTGACTCACTTGAGGTTGCAAATCCGAGATGGGCTCTAGGGAGAATAATTGTAACACGGCTATCGTTTGACCCTCTGATTTAAACGGTAACAATACGGCGTGCTGATAGGGGGCAAACAAGTTGGGGAGTGGCATGTGTAGGCTCTCTTGCGCGGTTTGGCAATGGAGTGCATAAAACTCTTGAAGTTCGGGCGCCGATGAGTTCGTAAGTCGGGTCAGGTGTGGCGCAAGGTCATTCTGACGAAAGGCCCATTTTTGACTGGGGATAATAGTATTGTTTTTAACCCAATGCCAATGAATGCTGACATAGTCAGTTTCGCGAATCAATGACTTGGAAACAGACTCAAGAAGTCCCTCATGACTCATCTGCAAATTGAGATTCGAGGCAAGTAAGTAAAGCAGGTGCCACATGGATTTTTCGCAATCGATAGGGTTTTGCTCTGGCACGATCTTGGGCACGAGAACTCCTTGATTAAGGTAACATCCCTCTATCGGCTAGAGCACGTTTGGCCTCAATGGACTAAAGTCTTGTTATTTATTTATCGGAGGGAGTTTTATCAGCTGACCTTGCGATCTTCGTCTTGATTTAACGGAGAAACTAATGAGCTGCGGGGAAATTGCATTTGAAAGACAGTGTTGCCAAGATTGGAGATATAGCGGAGATCACCCTGATGATCTTGCATAATTCGCCGAGAAATACTCAACCCAAGCCCCGTTCCTTTTCCGCTGGTTTTCGTGGTAAAGAATGGATTCATAATTTTTTCCACTACATCAGGGGGAATCCCAGTACCGCTGTCTTTAACTTGAATTAGGAAGTGTTCTTCTTCTCTGAGAAAGGCAATTTCAATCCAGCGCGCGGGCAATGTTTCGACGGCATCAATGGCGTTGCTAATGAGGTTCATCATCACTTGTACGAGTTGTGATTCTCGACCCATTAATTGCCATGAGGATTCATAGGAGTTAATGCGCAGTTCAACCTCTTTTGATTTAATTTTGTGATCCAAGAGAATCGAAACATCATCGAGGAGAGTTTTTAGCGGAATGGGAGATAGTGGATCGCGGGTGGAATCGCGCGACAGCGCTTGAATGCTTTTGATCGTCTGATCAATGCGTCCCGAAGTTCGTAGAATCACGCGCAGCGATTTTTCAAGGTCCTCATTGGACATGGCACCAATGGATAATCGCTCCAAGAGTAGGGAGGTGCGTGAAACGATCACAGCCAAAGGGTTTTTTAACTCATGAGCGAGACTACTGGAAAGCTCGCCCAGGGAAACTAGCTTTTCGGTGTTGATCATTCGGGTGCGTTCATCGTCAAGGAATTTGAGAGTGAGATCATGGGAGCGAATGATCATCCATTCGGCCGTTAGAATGATCGCGAAGGTGATGGCATAGGTCGCCTCGGGACTCCAGGTTGGTAATGGTAGATCGAAGGACCATGGAAGTTTGAAATTATATAGGGAGAGAGAGAAAAACAGTAGGATTGAACTTGCGGCGCCGAGAATGCGTCCGATTTTTTCATCCGACCCAAAAAGAACAAAGGGGAGTATGGCAACGGCAAAAAACAGGATATGAAATTCGTATTGAATAGAGACCTGTCCTGCAAAGAAAAAAATCACTCCATTCGCAAAAGCCAGCAAGTAAATTCGGGCACTATTAAACAAATCCCTATGAACGCAAAGAAAAATCGGTACCACGAAAAGCAAGGTGATCAGATTAATGGCGACATTTTGCCAGTTAGCAGTCACTCCATGCACGACGATGGTCGCGAGGAGTGCGCCAGCGACTATAAAACCCACCATATTAACAATTTGATATTGGAGCTGATGAATGGGGCTGGCGCTCTTTGGAATTCCCCATTTTGAAAGGGAATCAAATTTTTTGACGAAAAGATTCATCCTGTGGCCGCTCCTACTTCAGGTAGTTCATCGGCAAACCTAAAGCAAAGTTTAGTTTTTAGGTGGTTTTAACTAAAATTCGCCCATCAACTAGATCTTAATCCTGCTCTTGGTTTTGAAGTGGGCGTAGAGACGCTGAAACGAAACGAGACCGTCTGTTAACGCAAACTCCGATTAGACTCTCCTGACTCTTTCACATCCTAGGTCGTGATCATTCCGATGCCATAAGGCTTTGTTCGCACCTCATTTTTGCTGAGGGCCCCGTCTTCTGTTTTTTGACTAATCGGACCAGTTTTGGGTAATACTCTGAGATAATCTTCGGAGTTTGAACCCCGCGGCGATCCATTTCCACAAGCACCTCTAGAATTCGCTCGTTCGCTGCATCTTTTATTATCTCTAGACGTTCGATCATCGCGAAGTAGTTAAAAATCTGATCCTGATTTTCTGGCTCAAACAAAAAGCCTGAGGTGATGATTCGATCGATATCAGGAATATCGATAGTTACCGATTCGAATTGCCTTTTATTACGTTTTTCCACCAAGATGGATACTGTGCTTCCATTGTAGATGAGGAATTTAGCCAGTAATGTTCGCGTGAGCTCGGAAGGAGTGCGACTGATGAGACGTCCGACCATTCTTGGGTCTTCTAAAATAATGGGATTGAGCTCAATTTGCTTGATAAAGAGCCTGGTCATTTCCTCATCTTGGTTCCATTGGGGACTTTGTGAATCGAGATCCATTAGTAAATCAAAATTATAAACGGAGGCCTTTGAAGTAAAAAGTTTTTTCAAAACGGGTAAATCTCCAAAAATTGGGAGTAGAGTCACCGGGCGGATGAACTTCGTAAAATCAGAGTATGTTGCTGTGGAGACATAATTTTGTTGGACCTCTCCGAGGTTTTTAAGTAAGGCTCTCTCAAGTTCTTCTATGGATTGTTTATCCCAACAGGTAGGATCCCAAAAATCGAGGATGGTGGTATCTCCTTCGGGAATCATCTTGTCCATGATCCAACCTTCACTAGCAATGTACTTTTGAAGGGCTTTCCATGCTGAACCCTTTAGCATCGTTTCAGAGTGGGCGGCCTTTTGCTGCCGTTGAAAGGTTCTATATTGGGAAAGGAGTAAAATAAAGGTCCATTTTCGATGTCCGGCCAAAGGCAATTCAAGAGCCCTTTCTAATTTGTTGCGCAAATCGCTGGGCCATTTTCGACTTTTCCAAAGAAGGGTGTCCCGATAGTCTAAGCCATTGGTATGAGTGGATTGGCTTGTCAGGGTTTGTAATTCTCTAAAGGGATCAGACAGAAGGGCGAGCACCTCCCAATCTGAAAATTCGCTTACGCCTGGGGCATTATATATAGTTTGTTTGACTTCTTGATAAACCTGCAGATTCTTGTGGAACTCACTTTCACTCAATCTGGAGGTCGTAAACTCACTAGCCAGGTCAAGGTAGGATCGAAATGATTTTTCAAAAAGCCTGAGAAATCCTGGATCCTTTCTTAAATCGTTGTTCGTTTGGAACATTTTAATCATATCAGACGGTTTATCGAGTCGTCGACCGACCAAAGTTTTAATTAATTCAAAATAATCATAAGCATCAGGTTTGTTTTTGTTGGCAGATCTAGCGCCATTCATGTGGAGGTCTTGAGTGTAAAGGTCAATGAGACCGGGGCTCAAATTGAACCCGAGGAGACTTCCCGCGAGGAAGTGACGATTAAACCTCTCTAGGATTTCAAGCCAATGGGTGCGGACCCAATCCCTATCAATTTTGGAGTGTTCATTGAAGATTAGGTTAATTGTAGCGACAAGGCCCTCAGGGCTATTGCTCAGAATGAGGAGATCTTCGGGGAATTTGCGACTGATTTCAAATTGAAACCATTCTTGAGCGAGTTGAATGTTCACTTGTTTGAGTTTTATTTTTCCTAAAACGAATTGATGAATATTTTCGATTTCGGACTCT
>JBILOD010000290.1:0-5524 GCA_044374645.1 Pseudobdellovibrionaceae bacterium
TTATTAACTATCCTAACGTGCGCAAGTCTCTGGCGTTCCTTAAAGAGGTTGGTCTTGAGTACATCCGACTGGGGCAAGCGGCGAGTAGCTTCAGTGGCGGTGAATCCCAACGGGTCAAAATCGCTAAAGAACTCAGTCAAGTCAGTCAGAAATCGACACTCTATATCTTAGATGAGCCGACCACAGGATTGCATTTTCGGGAAGTGGAATTACTCATGAAAGTGTTGCACCGACTGATTGATAGCGGGGGAAGTGTGATTGTGGTCGAACACAATCTCGATGTCATAGCCGGCGCGGACTATGTTATTGATATGGGGCCAGAGGGCGGATATGAAGGTGGTAACGTTGTATTTGCGGGGACCCCCACTCAACTGACTAGAACTAAGTCTAGTTTAACCGGACACTATCTTAAAAAACACATTGAAATATAAATACTTACTATTTGTGACTAAAAAAACTTTAGTCATCCCCTAAAGTTTGTAGAAACTTTTGACGATAAAAACATTGACACAACCTTTGATGGAGGATCGGTCAATGATAAATTGGGATGATTTTGAGCATATACACGTAATCGATAAATTGAGACTCATTTTAAATAACTGGTGGAACATCGATCTGCTTTTCACAGATGAGAAAGGCCAGATAAAAGGGTTTTCAGGCAAGGCTCAGTGTAAAAACCCAGCAACCGCCTTTTTAATGCAGAAAGAAACATGCCGCGCTAATTTGTCGGATACCGTCCTAAAAGCTGTTGAAGACCTTCGTAGCTCTGACAATCGTTTTAGCATACGCCGTTGGGATATGGTCGGTTATGATATCGGCGTGTTCCCGCTGATGATTGAAAACGACTATATGGGAACTGTGGTGGCCGTTGGATTCTTTCGTGAGGAGAACTTCACGCAAAAGCTTTCAGAAGTCCGTGATCGTTTGGCAGCCTTTGGTTGTACGGGCGATATGATTGAAAAGGCTTTTGCCCTCTTTAAGAGCGTGGATGAATCAGAAAGACAACACTTCGTAGATCTCTGCGATCTTGTGGTGCAAGAAGTAAAAACTTTGCATTTAGAGATCACTTCTCGTGAAGATCGGATCAACGAACTCAATAAAGAATTGGGAAGTCGATTTAAATACGACAACATGATTGGTAAATCAAAACCAATGCAAAGCTTGTATGCGTTAATGGACAAAATCAGAGGTGCAGACAGTACTGTATTGATCCAAGGGGAAAACGGTACCGGTAAAGAATTGATTGCGAAATCGATTCACTACAATTCCAATCGTAAAGACAAAGCGTTTGTCATTCAGAACTGTTCGGCTTTTGTTGATAACCTTCTTGAATCAGAATTGTTTGGTCACGTGAAGGGATCATTCACCGGTGCACTGAAAGACAAAAAAGGTCTTTTTGAAATGGCAGACAAAGGAACTTTCTTCCTCGACGAAATCGGGGATACTTCGCCGCAAATGCAGGTGAAGTTACTGCGAGTTTTACAGGAAGGAACATTCATTCCAGTGGGCGCAACGGAAGGTCGCAAAGTCGATGTTCGAATCATTGCTGCGACCAACAGGAACTTGCGTGAAATGGTGGAGCAAGGGACATTCCGCGAAGACTTGTATTATCGACTGAATGTAATTAATATTCGCGTGCCATCACTGAAAGAGCGCAAAGAAGACATTCCACTCCTGGCGGAATTTTTCTTGCAGAAGGCGTGTGATGTGAAGGGGGGACCCAAAAAGTCTCTGACTCGCCGAGCGCTAGAGAAACTCTATGATTACGGTTGGCCAGGTAACGTACGTGAACTCCAGAACGAAATGGAGAGATGCGTGGTTCTGGCAGGTGAGGAGTCCAAAGTTGGCGAAGAGCTACTTTCAGGTAAGATCATTGAAGCGGCAGAAAAGAGTAAAGTACAAGGGGCTCGTTTGCAAGGTAAGCTGAAGGATGCCCTTGAAGAACTTGAAAGAGATATGATTCGTGAAGGCCTTCGCCGTACGGGTTGGAATAAATCAAAACTGGCCAAGGAATTAGGAATTAGTCGTGCCGGCTTAATCATGAAAGTCGAAAAGTACGGCCTTGATAAACGCAAAATGATTCGCTCATAAATCGGAAATACGAATTTACTGTCTTCAATAGAAACGGTCGTTCCAGTGAACGGCCGTTTTCATTTTTGCTGGAACTACTCGAGGTAGCTGCAGTCAAGATCTGCGGTCGCTTCAGTTTCCTTCAATAGATTGAGGTTACCTAAAAAGATGAGACTATTCTTACGAACTTCATAGGCCTTTCCAGTGGTGCGTCTCTTTCCGGGTTCGGGCGAAAGAATTTCCATCACGAACTTGTTTTGTAGGCGGACAATCAGTTTTGATCTGGGTTTTGACGGCTTCTCAAAAAACTTCAAAGTCTTCAAGCGAAGATGGCCAGTTGCGATTCCGTTCGCGGTTTTGATCCCAAAGCAAGAAGGTGCCAGATAATCATCTGTCATATGATCCCAAATACGATTAATCATGACGGGGAAGCTCTGGCCTTTTTTGTTGTTGAGAGTTCCTGACCAGACACCATTAATTTCATCCGTGTCAGTTTCTTCAAAGCCACTCACAATGGCTTGCGCATCGCCGAGCAAATCGTCAATAGTTTCATTCGCTGTTTCTGTGACGGGAGTTAGTTCAACTCCTTTCGGTTCAGGGGCGATTTCCTCCCCTTCGGTGTCGGCCGTTTCTTCGCCGAGATTTGAATCCTCCTCAACCGTTTCCATTAATGGTTGGCCCTTTTGTGTTACAATTCGTTTAGATTTTTCTGGGGAAGTTTTCTTCCGACTCGATTTGGATTTAGTCGCTGCATCAGGGGTTGGCTTTACCGGAGTCGCAGAGGTCTCTTCGCTGTCTGTTTCGACAGAGGGTGGGGACTCTGGTTTCTGCTCAGTCTCCGATTCAGTCGTGACGAGGGACTCAGATTCAGGTGTTGGCTCTGGAGTTGGGGTAATAGTCGAAGTCGGAATCATGACTAGGGAGTCTTCTTGGTTTTGAGTCGGTGAATAGAACCAATAGACTAATCCACCCAAAACACCGATAAACAATAAAATAAGTAATGCTCTATTTCGACGCATACAATTCTTCCTTGAACGTTTGTTTCTAATTATTAATGAGTCTTTCAGGAATTTTTGAGCTTGTCATTAACGAGGTGCCAAAGTCTGGGTTTATGGTGCTTCCATGCTAGAGGTATTGCTCCAAAAGCTGTCGGTATTTTGTTGGCACCTCTGTTTTTTGGAAGGACTTCTGGTCCACAAACGTATGAATCATTTGAACTCGAGCGCAGAGCTGCCCCTTAAGGGTCCTGAATTCATAATGCATACCAAAAGAATTCTGGCCGAGTTTTTGAACTTTGGCATCGACGACGACCTCGGTTCCGGGTAAGAACGGCGCTAGGTAGTCAACCTCTGTGTGACGAATAGGGCAGGCCCAATCTTTTTGCCGAAACCACTCATCCCACGGAATACCATTGGCTGTAATAAACTCTTCAAAGACATCATGGGCAAGCCCAAGAACATTGCCGAAAAACATAATGCCGGCTGGATCAGCATCGCGGAAGCGGATTTTAATTTTTGTCTGAAAGCTTTTTGACGGGGCTGAATCGTTATTTGCCATAGAACTCTGATTAAACTATGACACTTCTTGACAATCAATCAAGAACTTGAAAACTATAGCAGTTTTCAACGACGATGGTGGGTCTGCCAGATGATGGATTTAAAGATTTATAGCCCCAGAGATTTTCCTGGTTATTTGCCAAAACTTAATGCCTTGTATGATGATTTATTTGCCGGTGGAAAAGGATTTCGCTCTAAGTTAATTCGTTTTTTTGCCGAAAACCTTGGTATTAATTCTGAAACGGAAAAATTACTCGGGCAAACCATTGAATTTATCCATAACGCCTCCTTGCTTCATGATGACCTGATTGATCGATCGTCACTTCGTCGAGGTAAGACTACAGCGTGGCTTAAGTACACTCCTGAGTACGCCGTTCTGGCAGGGGATTATTTGCTGGCACGAGTGATGGTCAATCTCTCTAGCCACGGGAATATTCGTTTAGTGCAGTATACGGCCGAAGTGATTTCTGATTTGTTGGAAGGGGAGTGGATTCAAGATTCCCTAGTGAAAGACTTTAACATCACTTTAGAACAACTCGACCGGGTTCATAACTTAAAGACAGCTTCACTCTTCAAATGGTGTTTGCGTTCGCCATTTATTGCCCTTAATCGCAATGATCGGTTGTTACACGATACCTTGGAAGAGATGGGCACGCTATTGGGAATGCTATTTCAGCGCAGTGACGATCTTTTGGATTTCGATATTCGAAATGACGAAGGTAAAGCGCTTCTCGGGGATTTGAAATCCGGATATTTAAATTCTTTTGCCGTTTTCTTGTCATGTTCTTTGGATCCTAAAACCAAGGAAGAATTCTTGCGCTCTGAGACTTTGGGACAACTCAAAACAACTATTGGTGAAAGATACTTTGATCAAAAAGCGGCTGAGTTTGATCAAATCAATCAGCAACTGATTGCTCGTTATGATAGTTTGATGCAAGTGTTTGAATCTCAATTGCTGGATAATGAAAGAAAGCTTGTGACTAAACTTGATAAGCTTCCGGAATTACTCTACTGGCGAAGAAGGTCCTAAAATGATGGAATCAGGTGAAACCCATTTTAGATACAAAACACTGACGCCAAAAAATGCCGAGTATAAATCGTATCTGATGGGTGAGTTTTCCGCCGAGGAAAGAGCGATACCACAGCCAAGCCTCAACTTGCAGTCGATCAATGAGATCGTGACTTTCGAAATTCGACCGATCGCTCAGCTCGAAGCGGCGCCACTGTGGAAAAAGCTTTGGCTTCTATTGAAGCCGCAAACCTGGCTCACGGTTTTGGTTCCTTTAATTATGATCGCTAACATCGAAAGGGGCGCGACGATACAACCAGCTCTTTTGTTATCGCTGGTTTTGCTCGGTCTACTTATTGTTGCAAATTGGAAAGCTGATTTAGCGGATCATCTTGAGGGGTGGGATCGATTGCAGTGCGGTTCGGAGAAGAGCGTTTTACAGAAAGGTTGGTTTACCGGCCAACAGCTTGTTCGTTGGTCATGGGTCTTGTTAAGCGTGAGCATCCTCTTTGGATTGCCCTTGTTAAAACAGTTACCGTGGGTTTTGGTGCCTTATGCAATTGCCGTATTGTCTTTGTTGTTGTTGCTGCCACGTTGGTGGCGAAAGTCGATTTGGCCGGGACTATCTTCGTTTTGTATTTTCTTGTTAACCGGCCCACTGTTGACAGTGGGAATTGACTTAGCCTTTGATGGCGAGTTCTCACGAAACTCATTGTTTCTTGGTATTTGTTGGGGATTATGGATGAGTTTTGTCCGCCAACAGAAAATATACACTAAACAATGGTACCTTTATCAAAAGCAGGCCCCCTATTTTTTTCTTGGCTTGGGTTTTGATCGCTCAAAATCCCTCATGCGTCTCTTAATTCCCGGGATACCATTATTAATGGTA
>JBILOD010000009.1:0-21396 GCA_044374645.1 Pseudobdellovibrionaceae bacterium
CGCTGAAAAAGTACAACCTCTGCGTTGCCTCCGTTTCTTCTTTCACTCAACGCAGAGGAACTATGCCTCGTTCGATTTGAGGCTGGCGGCCTTGAATTTGGGTCTATTTCAGCAAACTCTAAGTATTATCCACACGAAAGATCGAAGCTCTTTTTTTCGCATTATTTTAATAGTCCCAGAAATTGTAAAGTAGTTTTAGTGTATCGAAGTGACTGGTTATGGCCTGCAATTAATTCTTTAAACGAATTTCACCTTTTTTATTAAATGGGATACTAAATATGCCGAACTTTGCCGCTCCATTGAGTTCATAGTCTTTGGTGAGCGATTTATTGAAAATTCCAGTAATGAGAGTGCCGATGGCGCTGTATTTGAAGTTCAGCGGAATATTGACAGTGGCCGTACCTTGAGCCGGAACATTAAGGCCATCAGAGAAGGTTCCTTCAGTTACTTTTTCTCCCGAGAAATTTAAATTGTAGGTAACCTGATTCAATTTTAGCGGAATAGGATTTGGATTCTCCACGAATAATTCTAGATTCATGCTGATTTGTTCGACGGAGAGGCTTGAGAGGGTAAAGGATTTGGTCGATACTACGGGGTCTTTAAGAAGGTTACTGCTAATGGATGAACAAGAAAGCATTGCCGCTCCCAAAAAGAAAGTGATCAGAAACTTGAGAGATTGAAAGTGCGATCGGTTTTTCATTGAGATCTCCTTGGATGACAGCAGTTTTTTAGCTTGATGGCGTTGTGATAAATTGTCCAGATTTTTTCTATTGAAGCACAAATCAGTACCTATTTTATGCGTTAAACAGATAGGCATTTTACACGGCCTTGTTTTTCCTCTACGGTGATTGGAAATCTCCAAAGGAGTTGAGATGTCTGTTGTGAAAGAATTTAAAGAATTCGCGCTTAAAGGAAATGTTGTAGATCTTGCTGTAGGGGTCATTATTGGCGGCGCTTTTGGTAAGGTGGTCACAGCATTAGTGGAAAAGATTTTTATGCCACCGCTGGGTTTTTTGATTGGCGGAGTGGACTTCTCTCAGCTCAGTTTAGCTATTAAAGAAGCCGGCCCTGATGGTAAGGGAGCGGTTGTGGTGGGTTATGGGGACTTGATTCAAAATCTTGTGAATTTTTTGATTGTGGCATGGGCATTATTTATCGTGATCAAAGGTATGAATGCTCTTAAGCGTAAGGACGTGGTGGACCAGACACAACAAGCGCCACCGCCAACGCCAGAGGATTTGCTTTTATTGAGAGAGATTAGAGATCTTTTAAAGGCGAACAAGTCATAGGGGTGTGTTCGAGCTCATGCGAGCATAGGTCATCAGACGCTCTTTGAGCTTAGTCCATCGTTTTTGTTTTTGAGTGCTGAAGAGAGCAATGCTCAATGCTTTATGCTGTCCTACTATAATCACCAGTTTTTTGCCTCTGGTTATAGCGGTGTAAATCAAATTTTTTTGCAGCATCGAATAATGTTGAGTGACTAACGGCAGGATGACAACTGGGTATTCAGAGCCTTGCGACTTGTGAATGGTAATCGTGTAGGCTGTTTGAAGGAGATCTAGGTCAGCAAAATCGAAGATAAAACTTCGGTTTTCAATGCCCACTTTGACGAATTGTTCCTCCAGATTAATGGTTTCGATATGTCCAATGTCGCCATTGAAAACCTCCTTTTCATAGTCGTTTTGAATCACCATCACCTTGTCGCCGACGCCGAAACTATTTCCAAAGCGTTCCACCTTGGCGATAGGTTGGCCATTGAGGGCTTTTTGGATTTCCAAATTGAGATTACGAGCTCCCACAACTCCTTTCTGCATGGGGCTGAGAACTTGGATGTCGCACATTGGGTTATAATCGTAAGCGTTCGGTAGTCGCTGTGTTATTAGGTTAAGAATCGTCTCTGCCACCTCTTCTGGAGTGTCCCTTTCAAGAAAGAAAAAATCACTGTGACGATGGGGTATCAGATCAGGCATTTCGCCATGATTGATTTTGTGAGCAACCTGAATGATTTGGCTTTCGGAGGCCTGCCTAAAAATCTGTGACAGAGTCACAACTGGTAACACTTGGGATTGGATCACATCGGTTAGAAACTGGCCTGGCCCCACGGATGGCAATTGATCAATATCTCCTATAATCACCAAGGCCGCATGCGGGGGAATGGCTGTTAGCAACGCATGCGCAAGGGAGACATCAATCATTGAGGCTTCGTCTATCAAAACAAGATCAGCTTCGAGATGATTGTAATTGTTATGTCGAAATTCCCTTTTAACTGGATCGTACCCCAACATACGATGGATTGTTTTCGCCCCCATACCGGTGCATTCACCAAGTCTTTTAGCCGCTCGACCTGTTGGAGAACAGAGTAGAATTCGAAGGCCTAGTTGATCTAAATATGAAACAAGTGCTTTGGTGAGAGTGCTTTTTCCTGTACCAGGTCCTCCTGTAATCACACAGGTTTTATTAGTAAGGGCTGTGTAGATGGCCAATTTCTGTAATGGAGCAAGAGTCAGTTGAAGTTGTTTTTCAGTCTTTTGGAGGCTCAAATCAATGTTTTCGAGGAAGGGCCACGGTGGCGTTCCATTCTGCAAGGACGATAACACCTCGGCGACAGCATCTTCAATTTGGTGAAGTGTATGAGGATAAACACAACGAAAAGTATCGATCTCGTCTTCAATCAGATTCTTTTCGAAGAGTTCTAGTTCAAGGGCTTGAACTAGAATTGATTCGTCAATTTCAAGAAGTTGTTGAGCCTCTTGAATGAGGTGATCTCGAGGATAGGCGCAGTGGCCACTGTTTACTCGTTCGTACAACACAAAGGAGAGGCCAGCTCTCGCTCTCACCATCGATTTTTTATCTATTCCTAGATTAGTAGCAATCAAATCAGCGGATTTGAAGCCGATGCCTGGAATGTCTCGAGCCAACTGGTAGGGATTATTTTTGACCGCATCAATCGCGTTTTTCCCATAGATTTTATAGATGCGTGCCGCTTTTGATGTGGTCACTCCATGTGTTTGCAAAAACACCATGATCTCGCGAAGACTGGAGACGTCCTTCCAGCCGGTTGTGATCTGTTCGAGGCGCTTGGATGCAATTTTTTCCACTTGCAATAATTTGGAAGGTTCCTTCTCAATCACCTCAAAAACGTTTTCGCCGAAGGCTTTAACAAGTTTGCTGGCAAAATGTGGACCAATGCCTTTGATCGCGCCAGAGCTAAGATACTTTTCAATGCCATCGAGAGTACTAGGTGAAGTCAAAGTAATAGAAGTAGTGCGCAGTTGCTGGCCGTATTCACGAGTCTGAACCCACTCGCCCAGGGCGATCAAGTTCTCTCCTGGACTTGCAGAATTCACATGGCCAACCACTGTGATGAGATCCGAAAAGCATTTGGCCTTTACGCGTAACACAGTGAAGCCGTTTTCTGGATTATGAAAGGCAACTCGCTCAACAACGCCTTCGATTTTTTCGAGGTTTGTGGGGGGAGTTGCTCCTTTATTCATAAATAGAAACTATTTTTTAGAAAGAAGGTCTTTGGCAATAATTTTGCCAAGTTCAACACCGGGCTGGTTGAATGTATTAATATCGAGGCGCTCGCCAATAGTAGCCACCAGGAGTTCAAAGTACATAAATAAGAAACCAAGTTCCTTTTCTGTGATGTTTGGAATCATCATCGTTAGATTCGAAACTTTCTTTTCAGTCAGTCCCATTTGAGTTGCAATGGCTTCAGCCTTTAAAAGGTCGCCCAATTTTTTGTTGAGCATCAGGTCGCCGCACGAAAACAAAGTGGAGCCAATCATAGAACCCGAATTTTCAGATCCTTCGTGGCGTAAAAACACAACGAATTTATCTTTGGCGCCGTCGGCAATTTGCTGCAAAATCGAATGTTGATCAGTTGGTCCCACACAAGGGAGTGGTGTGCTGGCTCTTGGGGCGGATTTGCCTTTACGGTCTTCCGCTTTTGCAAGTGATTCCGCCCATAATTGTTGAATCCAAAAGCCAAACTCTTTGAGTGAATCAGAGTAGGACCAAAAAACAGTGATCCATTCTTGGCGTGAAAAACTTTGTTCACTTTGAGTAGCAAGTTCGGCAATGAGTTCCGATGAATGTAGAGCTTTTTCAGCACCAGCACGGATCTCACTGAGGTTGAGTCCCATAAATGCGGCAGGTAACATTCCCACTGGTGTGAGCACTGAAAAACGTCCACCAACATCTAATGGAACTTCCAGGCGAGGAATATTGTTAGCGTCTGCAAAATCGGCCAAAGGGCTTTTCTTTGGCTCCGTGATGACAATACATTGATCAGTCCATTTTACTCCGTGTGCTTTATAGAACTGGTTAACGTAATCACCTTGAGTGAGCGTTTCAATGGTGTTTCCGCTCTTTGAAATCAGGGCCCAGCAAATATTGGCTAAGTCTCCTTTAAAACAATTCAATTGGGAATCGATAGAAAGCGGATCGACGTTGTCCCAAAAAATCACTTGGCGATCGCATTTTCCCTTCAGAGCTTCTTTAATAACTCGTCCACCAAGGGAGCTGCCGCCGATACCCAAGACGATCATCGTTTTGTACTTGCTTCGCAATTTTTGTGCCGCTTCTTCACAGGAGGTCCAAAGCGAAGGCCTTCCTGGGAGCTGATGAAATCCTAAAGATTTATCAGCAATAACGTTGCTAAGTGCTTTTAGGTTAAGATTAAATAATGAAGACTCTGTTTTATGGAAGTGTGAATTAAATGTAATCATTTGGCTAAAATAGAAATCATGACCCAAAAAGTCAAGGGAGCCTCGGTTTGTGGAAGGAATTTACCCACGCCTGGTCTCTGTGTTAGGAATCTTTCGAATGGTTGGTGCCAAATCTTTAGGAGGTTGCCTCATGGCTTTTAATAAACAAAAGTTCTTCATTGCTCTGGTATGCACTCTCATTGGCTGGGGAGTGGGTTATGAAATGGGTAAAAAGAAAGCTGAAGAGGAGTTTGCGAAACAGGGCCAGAACTATGGCATTTCTCAATTTTTTGGTATTCCAATGCTAAATCCATTTGGTGAACCGCCGAAAGAAGAGGCTCCTCCCTCACTCTGGGATCGATTTTTTCGTGGCAAGGAGTCCGAACACGAAGATGGTTCAATGCTGGATAACCCGTTTTCATTATTTGGCGGTCGCAAAGGGCAGCCAGCGATCCATACGCGTGAAGATGAAAACTTCGTTTATATGGAAGTGGATTTGGAGTCCTTTGACAAAAACTCTCTCAGTGCAAGGGTGGAAGATGAAACTGTCATCATTGAGGGAAATCAAAAATCTGAAGAAGGTGGTAGTTCCATGAGTTCACATTTCTATCAGTCTTTTCCTGTTCCAATGGATACTGATTCCTCAAAGGTTGATATGGTTCATGAAAACAATAAATTGGTTTTAAAGTTTCCTAAACTGAAAAGATAATTCATGTTAGAACATACCCAATCTTCCCCCGTAAAGCTCGAGCCATCTTGGAAATCCGTTTTAAAGGATGAGTTCGATAAGTCCTATATGTTGAATCTGAAAGCCTTTTTAGCCAATGAGAAAAAAGCCGGAAAGACAATTTTCCCTCGGGGCGAGGAGTATTTTGCGGCACTCAATACCACTCCTTTTGAGCAAGTGAAGGTTGTGGTCATTGGGCAGGATCCTTATCATGGGCCCGGTCAAGCGCATGGCTTGTGTTTTTCGGTACGACCAGGAGTTGGGGTCCCCCCCTCATTGATGAATATCTATAAAGAACTAAAGAATGATTTGGGAATTACTCCTCCAGGTCATGGCTTTCTTCTGGAGTGGGCGCAGCAGGGGGTTTTGCTACTCAACGCCGTTCTTACTGTTCAGGCTGGAATGGCGGCATCTCATCAGGGTAAAGGCTGGGAGCAGTTCACCGACGCCATTGTTCATGCCTTGAATGAAAAGCGCCAAGGTTTGGTATTTGTTTTATGGGGCAGCTACGCTCAAAAAAAGGGAGCATTTATTGATCGCAATAAACATTTTGTGATTGAGGGGCCGCATCCCTCGCCGCTTTCGGCCCATCGAGGTTTCATGGGGTCAAAGCCTTTTTCAAAAATTAACTCCTACTTGAAGTCTACCGGACAAGCTGAAATTAATTGGCAGATTAAAGCAGCACCTTGATGGGCGTCACTGAAGCAAAATCCAAATATTTGCGGAATATAATAGTTTGTAAGAATCTGTTAAATACTTAAATTTGCAAATGAGGTGGCGTTAACGGTGATGAATGTGTGTGCACTAGCTTTTTTCCCATAGAATCCTTTATTTAAAGGTATTTTAATGAAATTGGTCGAATAAGAATTTATTAATTTGTGGATAAGTCGGTGGAGTAGGTGAACATATCCACGTCGAATCTTTAGAAAACTGAAATGGAACAACGAAAGAAAGATGTTTTTTTAAGCCATTGCAGGCAAGATTAATTTGGTTTTCCTAATAAACATCACTTTGTTTGAGCCTAAATTCGAAGATGAGTGATTCAAAGATGAGTGAGGGAGCCATACTGTACTCTGGCGCATGGGAGGCAAAATAATGTCTGGAAATATCTTTGGTTCAAGATTTTCAGTAATTACGTTTGGTGAAAGTCATGGTGTTGCATTGGGAGCTGTGATCGACGGCTGCCCCGCGGGAGTGATTGTTGATCCAACACTGATTCAGAGAGAACTGCAACGACGAAGGCCTGGAGCTAATTCCTTATCGAGTGACGGCATCGTGAGTCCACGCAATGAACCTGACAAAGTAGAAATTCTGAGTGGGATTTTTGAAGGGCAAACATTGGGAACTCCAATCGCCATGGTCGTAAGAAATACCGATCAGCGCTCTGAGGATTACGGCGATATTCGCAGTAAGGCTCGACCAGGGCATGCTGACGATGTTTGGAAGTCTAAATACTTGCATGTAGATCATCGAGGAGGGGGGCGGTCTTCAGGCCGGGAGACTTTAGGTCGAGTCTTGGGAGGATCGATCGCCAAAATGTTTGTCAATCAGGTCGCACCACTTTGTGATGTGGTTGGTTTTACCTGTCGCATTGGACCAATGGAACTCAACGGCGAAGATTACAACTACATTCGTACTGGTGTTTATTTACCAGAGGACTTTTCAGCTCGATTTCCTTCCGGACGGCATGCTGAAGTTCGTGAGATGCTTGTGAATGCGCGAGTGGACGGCGAAAGTTATGGTGGGGTCGCCGAGATTTGGGTGCGCAATCCGCCGCCGCACTTAGGGCAACCCGTCTTTGCTAAATTCAAAGCGACTCTCGCTCAAGCGATGATGAGTGTAGGGGCCACGGTTGGAATTGAAGTTGGAGAGGGATTTGCTGCCGCCAGTGAGCAAGGCACGCGATTCCATGATCCACTTCATTCTCCTGGAAAATACGGAGGTATTCGCGGAGGTTTCACTACGGGAGAGTTGGTTTCCTTTAAAGTGGCGTTCAAACCAACTTCCAGTGTTTTAGATGTCGCTAAACAAGGACGCCATGATCCCTGTATTGTCATCAGGGCCATTCCGGTCTTAGAAGCTATGACTTGGCTTACTCTTGCGGATCATATTTTATGGGCTCGGCAAGACCGAGTCTGAGTACCGATGTGTCGAATCCAGTGCATATCAAAAATAAGCTGAGTTCAAATGACTGGCCGATTTGATCACCTCATGCTTACGACCTGCCTTCTAAACTTTTTGAAAGCAGGGCAAAATAAGTTCCCTTGTGGGGGCGAATAGGTGCCTGCTGGAGCCTACTATTCGTCAGGATGGCTCATAATCCGGAAATGTTAGACAAGTTAAAATAAAACAAGCTTTGGTTTTCCACTCGCCCGAACTAGACCTTGATCGTGTTCAAAACAAATCCATTTGTATGTGAATTGGAATCTGCAAATACTTTGTGAGAACTCTAATTTAGAATCGATCAAGGAGGATCTGTGAAACTCATGCAATATTCGACAAGCGCCGTAATCGCAGCGGCAATAGCAATAACTGTAGCGGCCTGTTCGGCCAAGAAAAGTGATAATGGTAGCTCTGGAGGTGGTGGCTCTACTACTAATTTTACGATCAGTGGAAATCTGACCTCGCGCTCGACCACTGGCTACGCGACACTTTTTAATGTAGCCAAGAATCAACCTGTCCGGACTATGGTTGCTAAAACGATCACGCACGTCATTGCAAGATCAGCGAGTAGCAGTGGTGAAGCTTTTGTTGGAACAGTGGGTAACGATGGAAGTTTTAATATCGGCATCAATACTGGCGATCCCTATATTTTTGTTTTCGTGGATGACACTCAAACAGGTTCCGACATGATTGTCGGCATTTTTGACCCGGGCGATGCTACTACTGGTTTGGATACTCTGGTGCCACTAAATACCAACGGAACTACTAGTTTGGGTGAGGTCACCGTCGACGGAACTGCAGGAACTGCGTCAATGACTACGACATTCACAGATTTCCTTAATGCACTTGGAATTGACTCCACCACGGCGGCAACTGTTGGTGGTGTAGATGATTTAGCTCTGAGACTTGCAAACCCTGACGTCGATCAAAACGGTGAGATTGATCTTCTCGAAAACAAAACATTCGTCCTAGACATACATGCTAGAACTGACATTCACTGTGATTCTGGGTGTGCGGGAGGTGTTTCGTTAGATCACGCCAACGGCGCCTATATTACGGCAGCCGCAGGTTTTAGTTTGTCTCCATCTCTCACGAGTGTCTACGCCGTTTACCCAACCACATTCGATAGTAACCCCATCACACAGTGGGTAGCGAGTTCTGGGGTGAGTACGTCTCTGTCGAATGGTGCAACTTTTCAAGTGACTGATATGCCAGGTGGAGGCACAGCGGATATTGATTCTGTTAGTAGCTATAGTGGTGGTAGTTTTTCATCTAATTTACAATGGGGTGGAGATTACAGCATGGGAGCTGGCATTGAGCTGCCTGGCTATGATCATCCCGTTAAGATCACTTATGGTTTCAATTCTAAAACTCTAGAATTTTCGAATTTTCGTTCTCGTCCGAAGGCATCGTTATTCTCGATTTTGCCCGATATTAAAATCAATTCTACTGCCGGTAAAATCACTTCGGTGGATTATCGCTGGTTAAAGTGGAGCGGCACAGCTTGGGTCGCAGCGACCGCCGATGAAGTCCAAGTGATTGCACAGGCCGCTTCTGTGGGGCTCTACACGGTCAAGACGTCTGGAAGCGAACAAGGTGTGATGGTCATGGTACCGACCTCTGCTGCTTCTGGCACTGTGGCTTGGAATGACACCAATGTCATGCCATCGGGTGGTTTAACGACCGCGATTGCTGATTTGGAAATCGACGATTTCTGCGGTGGAACAACAGCCTACAGAGACAAGTTGGGCCTCATGATTTTCCCTTACTCGTTCTTGCCAGTAACCACTGGGACACCTCCAAGTCATTGTCCTTAATTGAGTGGGAATTGTTTTGAGTTCTAAAAACAATTTCGAGAAGAAGGACCTAAGTCAAAAAGTCCTTCTTCTCGATTCCTAGCACTGAGAGTCTTTTGTGGAGGTAGGTTCGACCCACCCCTAATTCGAGTGCCGACTGACTAATATTACCGTTGTTTCGTTTCAGTGTGTTTATCACAAATTCCCGTTCTGCCGTATCACGAAAGTCCTTTAATAAAATTTTAGAATTTGAAGAATTCATCGGAGTGGGCACATCATCATTAGTGGCCTGAAGCTCCTCAGGAAGATCAGCGAGGGTCACTCGAGGTCCACTCAGAATGAGTAATCGTTCCATTACATTTTGTAGCTCCCGAACGTTGCCAGGCCATGGATAGCGCTGGAGCTCCTCAAGAACATCGTCGTCGATGGGTTTCATTCGAAAATTATTCTTGGCGCATATTTGCTGAGAAAAGAATTGAATCAGTAGGGGAATATCCTCTTTGCGATCTCGCAAACTTGGAATATTTAACGGCACAACGTTTAGTCGATAGAACAGGTCTTCGCGAAACAGACCCTCTTGGACGGCCTTCTTCAATTCTTTATGGGTACCCGACAAAATGCGCACATCGACCTTGAGGATCTTTTCAGAGCCAAGCTTTAGGATTTCACCACTTTGTAAAACTCGGAGGATCTTAGCCTGTGCCTGAAGTGAAAGATCTGCCACCTCATCGAGAAAAATAGTTCCGCGATGGGCGAGCTCAAAAAGCCCCTTCTTTGTTGTCAGAGCTCCGGTGAATGCGCCTCGCTCAAAACCAAAAAGTTCACTTTCAACGAGATTCTCAGGGATGGCCGAACAGTTGACTTTAATGAACGGACCACTACCCCGAGCACTTTCAGCGTGAATGAGATTGGCGATCAGTTCTTTGCCAGTACCACTTTCACCAGAGATAAAAATATTGGCGTTGGTTTTTGCTACCTTGCGAGAGTTATCTATGACTTGCTTAAGGGCATTTGAGTCGCCAACAATTTGTATCGGATGTTTGGCCTGCTCCATTGTGCGTAGGCGTTCACGAATAGAGGAGTACTCAAGACACCTCTTTACAACAACCACTAATTTCGCGGAATTGAATGGTTTCTCAACAAAGTCATACCCTCCAATTTTTACGGCTTGCGCAGCCTCTGTGAGAGAGGCATGGCCAGAAATGAAAATAGTTGGAATATCATGACCGTTAGCTTGAATTCTCTTAAACAAACTTAAACCATCAATGTCTCCCAATTTGATATCTAATATAATAACATCAATAATCTGTTCCTCTAAAATTCTTAAGGCGGAAGCGGCATCATGAGCTAAAACCACATTGAGATTTTCTTGAGTGAGAACGATTTCGATGGATTGGCGAATGTTTTTTTCGTCATCGATAACCAGTATGGTCGGCAGACTCTGCAACTCGCTCATTGGCTACACCTTTCTAAATGAAAGACTAAAAGTGGGTTGGGCGTTGATCTCCGTGTAGGTAATGTCCCCGCCGTGTTCAATGATAATCTTTTTGACGATCGCCAGCCCTAATCCCATATTGTCTTTGCCCTTTTTGCCAGAAACATAGGGATCAAACATTCGTTCAACAAGGTTTTTCGGGACGGGCACGCCGTTATTGCTAATAAGAAGATCTATCGCGTCGGCGTGATCTTTCAGGGTAAGACTGAAACTGACTTTTTGGTTTGGATTTGCTTCGATTCCGTTTCTGATGATGTTGTTCAAAACTTGCCTAAAGAGCGAAGCATCAATTTCTACCGTTGGATTCGCGTCCAGATCTGATTGGTAAAAATGAAACTCTGCTTCCTTGAAGGTGGTTGCAAGTGTCCTGAGGTTATACTCGAGGAGCGCCAAAATACTTTCGGGATGAACCTCAATTTTGGGAAGCTTGGAAAATTCGCTAAATCGGTTCACAATTGTTTTGAGGTGCCCAACCTCTTCTCCCACCATTTGCTCAGTTTGTTCTAATTGCTGTTTAAACCGCTCTGGTGACTGTGATTCATAGGAGCGACTGAGGGAAGAAACCAGAATTTCAATAGGAGTGAGAGGATTTTTGATTTCGTGGGCTAACATACGAGCTAGTTCTTGCCAGGAGCCCATTTCTTCTAAGTAACGGACCTTATCTTTTTGGCGACTGAGTTCATTAAAAGTCTGGGTGTAGGAGCGAGCAATCCTGCGGCTCAATGACACTGCAATCAACACTGATATAAGCACTGCCCCCAAAACCCCAAGTCCGAAATAAATGGTCAAGGATTTAGATAAGTTTTGTTTGATTATTTCTGGTTGTGAATAAATGAGGCGCAGTTCCTGTAGGGATTGGAACTGCGCTTTGTAGAGCACCTCATTATCGGGATCTTTGATTTTGAGTCTTTTGAGGTAACCAGAGGAGTCCTCGAGGGCCTTGTGGATCTCTGGATTGAAGGCTAAATTCAAACTGGTCTCAAGCGTGTGATCCAGAAAGTAAAAGGCCCCTAACATGGGTAGTACCGTCAGACATAAGATGGTGAAAAATAGGAGAAGGGCGATTCTGTTATTTTTCACGGGGGAGCTCACTCAGTCGAATTGGTTTAGATGTCGCAAAGTCCTTGGATGCCGCAACGACGGACGCTCCCATCGTGAACTCCTCAAAGATTTTATTGAAGACAGCGTTTTGGCGAATCCCACCCACGATACGCATAGAGCCATCGGCATTAGTACTCATTGTGGTTGAAGTACTATTTTGCGCCACCCATTTCTGGATTTTTTCCATGCGCTCCTTTTCAATGGGGTTAAACAAAACGGCGGCTTCAAAGACGAGGGGAGTCGTAACTGTTACGCGTTGGGCCTCGATGAGATCGACAATTCGAATCGAACTCAGAAAACTCATTAGTTCACTACGACCATTAAAGGACCTAGCTAGAGTCAGAGGAGTTCCCCCGTGAGCGTTGAGTCTAAACTGTTCATCCCACAAATCATATTTAATCCCAATTTCTACGAATCTCTCTGCCACTATTTTGTCGTCGAGCTTAACGTTGATTCGTAAAAGGATACGATTGGTTAAGCCGCTCATCAGATCTTTCGCAAAAGTCTCAGGCATTTTGAGAGAGGTTAGAGTCACTCCAATATGTGGCTCGCGTAGGAAAGGGCTTAGCTCGGCCGCCCAGAGGGCGCGTGAGCTAAACCCTATGCTGAGTCCTAGAAGAATGCGTTTGAAGGCTTTCATTGGTTGTGGCCCCCGACGCGCAAAGTGGTGCTGCCTAGAGCGTAGATATCGACAATGCCAAAGGCTTTGGTTTGTAGGCGGATGCCAGCTTTTAGGCCTGGGTCAATGACGGTACCGAGTGAACTCGAATAACCAATGCCATACATCCCGGGTTCGATGAACCAACGACCTTTTTCGATATCGCCAAAAATAGAATTAGATTTAATGGCCTTTGCGTAGGAAAGCGATAGGCCTTGGCTTTCATCCAGTGTCGATCGGAAGTTTCCATTGGGAGTTCCTCCCAACTTGAAAGTCCAAATGGAAGTGTCATCACCACGCCAAGTATTTTGGTAGGCGAGGTTGTCCATAAAAAATGCATTTCCTCTATCTCGCCATCCCATTCCAAAATTAAAACGTGAACCTTGAGTCGGAAAGTAGGCGTCGTCTTCGTTGTTCCATCCATAGTTAACTCGCAAATTGTGAGCGAAATTAATGCTGCGATTGACTTGAGTAATGCCAGTTATTGTGTCTTTCCATTGACTTTTAATAAGGGGAATATGGCTATAGCCTAGAGTAATGTAGGAAAAATCACCGAATCGTCGACCGATGGATAAATCGATTCTATAAAATTCGACCATATCATAGGATAGCCTATCGGAAGCAGAAAGGTAGTTATCATATTTAAGCCCGGCAATTAGATAATATTTTTTAGAGCCAAATAGACTTGGGTCAATGTATTGGAGTCTGCTCGAAAGAGCTTGGAATTTCACTTTGGCGACAGTACCATTTCGGTAAGATTCTTTCTCATTGGAAAACTGACCATTAGCTTCAAGTTCAAGAATTTTTCCAGTGCCGTATAGATTTTGATGGCTAATACGCCCGGCGATTTTTTGTTTCAATCCCCATCCATAGGGCTCACGAGAGATACCTAGGGCGACCTCTTTAGTGATTGGATTTGCCTCGGTGACTTCAATGATAACTTTTGCATGGCCTCTCTCCGTGCCCTTTTCCAGATAGATATCAACTGTGGAAAAATTGGGAATTGAGGAAAGTCTCAACTTTGCATTCTGAATCTCTTCTTCGTTAACGGCATCGCCAAGCGAAAGGTAAAGATAACTCGATATGTAGGAACAGTCGGTTTTGGTGTTCCCCTTGCATTGAATGTCTTGAATCACTAAAGATTGTTCAGGTGTGGTGTCTTCGGCAAAACAAAACATCGAAGACAGAAAAACAAAGAGCGCAAATGTCGCACTAAATTTCATAGGGACCTCTGTGGGTTATAGGTTGATGATTTACTTCAGCTCTTTCCCTATAGGCAAGGGCGATGCCATTTCCTTGTGGCCATGGCAAATTTTATAAATGGTTGAAAATACGTAGAGAAATAGTCCTGGTTCCATTTTCGGGGGTGTCCACTTTAGGCGACACATGTTCACCTAAAACTCTCCCTAGAGGTCCGTCAGGGGCGAACCCCACTCAGAATCCATACCTGCAGAAATCTTTGCAACCCAAGACGGAGGGCAAGGAAACACTCCTCACCCTCTTAGGTTCACTGATGATTGATTTCGCCGACAATGGCCTTTGCGACGTCAATCGCGAAAGGGCCAAATTCGATTTTATCACCAAGGATTGGTTCCCTTAGTTTGAGAACATGAACACCATTAGCGATATGCACTTCGATCTCAGTGACATTCGTATCCTCTGGGTTAATTTTTTTGACACCACCATGATTTAGGTGGCCCTGAACTAAATTCAGTTCTCCCCGCTGCGATAATTTTGCCGAGATAAAATCACTCTTGAACAAGATTGCAGTAGCTCCTGAAGTGTTAATGGAAATGAACAATAAAAATGAAAACGCAAAAGTGTAGAACACTTTCATAGAAATATCCTTTCAGTTAAAATTAGCTATAGATTTTTAGAATACGAAAGGATGTAGGTGGTGGACTTAGACCGGTCTTAATCGCAAGCTTTGAAGTTCGTGGATTGGCAAGGCTACATTGTTCCCAATTGATGCTAATGAGTGGATAAGGCAGGTTATAGGATTCAATTGCGAGAGCATTAGCTACGGAGATCCACTGGTCACCGGGAGAGGTCGCCTGTAATGCCCTCGATTGAGTTATTGAATCAGAAGTAACAGTCCAGACATAGTTGGATCCCATGCGCTTTGCCATGAAGGTAGCCGCGTAGGCATCATCTTCAAATACGAAAAAGAAGATGAACAAAGCGAAACAAATCGAAATCAACTTTAAGGGAAAAACTGTCATCAGCTAAAGCATGGATTCTATTCAGACCTTGTCAAGGCATCCCAATAAAAGACATCACCTATTGAGGTGTCCCCAACTGAAGAAACCAACCCGTTGGGTTGGCTTTTCTAGTTTGCGGAGAGGTTGGGATTCGTTTAAATCCACTTCTCGATTCACAGCAAAAACAACAATATAAAGGCCAAATCATATATTTAGCCAATCTGTGGGGTTTCTTCTTTTACAGTTTTCTAGTCTTGTATCCCGGGGCGGGTGGTATCAAGAGCGCACAAAACTCGCCTTCGTTAAGCTCAACCGCTCTCTATTGCCTAAAAGCGTCTCTGCTGCGAATGGATAGCCGAATTTCGGCTATTCTTGCAAATCATACACTCCTACTATGTACCTGAATGAGTTTAATATACAGTAAATTGAAAAATGTGCTCCTATTTGCCATAAGCCAATCAATTCTTGTTTCGCTCAGGAAAGGCCTTTATGCAAAAGACAAATACCTTTGCTGACCATATTCAAAACCATTCTATCATTCCGAATCTGAATCTGGGAATTGAAGTCAGGCTAAACAATTACAGCTTTGCAGAGGAACTTTTCTCTCAACATTTTATAAAACACATTCAAATATCTGCTCCGCAAAGTGATTCACCTGAAGATTATAGACTAATCTCAAACTCAATCCCCACGTATATTCATTCCTCTTTTTTGAACGTTCTTGGAGAAAACAATTGGCAAGATTTAGCAAAAGTAGCCCGGCAGCTTCGCTCGCTATCACCGATTTGCATTGTTGATCACTTCGGAACATTGGTCGATCACCAAAAGAAAAAATATGCTGTTCATTTCGATACTCAAGCGGGCCCTCTAAAATTGATCAAACAGGCTGTTGAAAATATTAAAAGATGGCAAGATCTTGTTTCCACCCCTATCGCTATCGAAAACATCCCAGTAATTACCGGCACTGCAGAATATTTTGAATTGTTTGAGACTGTTGCGGAGAAAGCCGGTTCAAGAACAACCATCGACATACCTCACTTACTTATTTCAACTTGCACTCAAAATTACGACGGTCTAAATGCCGCGATTAAATACTTAAAACAATTAAATCCAGATCAAATACATATTAGCGGTTTATCAGTCCGCCGCAATTCCATCGAAGATAACCACCATGCGATTTCACTATGGCTTCTAAATTTAATTAATGAAGCTCAAGTACATCCTGAAACAATCACAATCGAACAGTCTGAGGCTGTTTCAGTCAACCTCTTAGAACAAGCAATTTCAAGAATTCGATCCAACAATTTTGGACAAACTCCTTCTTTAGTAAAGCAATATTCTTCAAAAGCCGAATCCCAATTTAGCCATGATTTGGCAGAAGAACGTGCTCGAGGATTTGGGATTCAATCGGCTAACAGATTTCCATCAATATTATTTAATGAAGACGAAGCTGGGATTTGCCAGCAAATGGAAAGAGCCTATCCATTTATGTATCCAATTAGCTCGCTTATCGCAAATTCACCAAGTATGACGATTGGCGATATCGTTGAAAGTGTCAGCTCTCTTCTAACTTGCGCACAAGGATATGGTCATTGGTTTGATCGTGATAAGGAGTGTTTTTTTATCCACTGCGAAACAGAAAATAAGAGTTTTTGGTTAGACTTTGGCAATGAGACATTGAATATCGACACTCCATCTAATGTAAACAAAATTGCTGTTTTTACTTCAATTTCTGGCGACAAAGTTTCCTTGTTTACCAGAAAATTACCAATCCAAGAAAGGGGAAGAAACGTATGAACGGTCAAGCTTTATTAAGTCGACTGAAGACTGGCAAGAAACGTCGAAGTGGCGACGGAGGAGTCTAATAATAGTTTTATTAGAAATCCATTCATTAGATTAGTATTAGAAAGAGGATATAATGACGAGAGGCGCCCTGACATATATTTTAGTGACCTTATTGAGTTACTTTGGTGACATCATAGCCGTTGTTGCGATACCATTGCTGTTACTTAAGCTGCAGGGCAGCCTCGTCTATTCATCTTGTTTTACAGTTCTGGCGTTAATTTCAATTGTCGTAACAAGTAGGCTCTCCAGTGCCGCATTAAAACAAATTCATCCAATTCGCATCATTTTATATTCTGATATTGTATCCTGCGCCCTACTTTTTATATTGGCCCACAGTGAAGATTTGGCCTCAAAAACGCCAATTTATTTTTTAGCAGTGTGTTTCCTCTGCGCACTGGCGATTAATTTCCCCATGTTTGCGAAAAACCAATTGCTTTATCAGTACTTTGTTCGCAAAGAAAATATGATCCAAGCGACCTCTCTGCAAGGTAAACTTAATGGTGGCGTTTTCGCGTTAAGTGTTGTGAGTATTGGCCTTGTAGAAAGATTGGTTGGATTTAAAGGTATTATTTACTTTGATATTTTAACCTATTTGCCATTACTTTTGATCTGCTTCAAATTTCGAAATGCATCGACCTTGGGCTATGACACTCCAATCGTTTCCTCAGCAAATCTGACCGTGTCTTCTATGCCCGCGCAATCACCGGAAGTTAAAAATAAAGCTAAACTTATGTTGCAATACTATTTGATTTTCAATTTTTTCAGTTTCTTTTTTAACAACTTAAGAAGCCACTTAGGATTCAGTGTTTTAGCGACATTTTTCCCTGGTAGTGGGTTGTTATCGCTTGGCCTCGCTTTGGCATTGGGGACACTTCTGTCGCTGACCATTGACAAATTTACTCGAAATGTTTTTGCCAAAAGCACTGACCTTACCGTGATTTCAATTTCTACCGCAGCAGTTTTAATCGGTTGCTTTTTGAAGTATGCGGACGCAACCGTCAGCGCAATAGGTGTGGGATTTTTACTTACTGAAATTTCAGCGCTAGCTCTCATAAGAATGCGAGTGTTTCACACCAATGCCAGTCATCACTTTTCCAAAGAAGACTTGGCTTTCTATGCGACAATTTCTGGGAGTCTTTTGGCGGCAAGCGCCATTTATGGAGCTGCTAATCTGATTGTTTTCAAAGGTGCTCTAATTTCATTTTTCATTATCGGATTGGCGACAGGCATGTTCTATTTATTTATCCGCCAGCAAAATTACAAAGAGCTTTTAAGCGCCATTCTCATACTTTTCATCTCTGTTTCGGCATTCAGTTCTGCAAAAAACAACGAAAGTGTTTTTGATTACGTTACAGTAATGCTCGACAAACCCCGTTTATTTTCAACCCTAGGGTCTCGCTCAATGAGTGAAGATGAGCGATTTGTCCTGAATAATATTAATTGCGGTCTTTTCAAATTGGAGACCGGAAAAGGGTTAGTCCCGGAACTTGTTTCAGAGTGGAATATTGAGGATGCTGGAAGGCAGTACCGTTTTAAGATAAAGCCCGGCCAAAGAGATAGCGAAGGAGTGCAGATTGATGGAAGATACATCATTGAGAGCCTCAAAGTCCTAATTCAAGAAGCAAAGTCAATGCCTCTAAATTCAATCCTTGCTAGCGATACGCGAGGTTATAGTCAAATTTTAGGGTTTGATGAGTGCAATAATAAGAATTGCCATCTAAAAGGCATTTTTGGAAAAAATGATGAAGTTGTAATTAAATTAAAAAAAAGATGGCCTGGTTTTCTAGAGCTACTTACAAGGCAAATGGCGCCTATCGTTAGAAGCAAGATTAGTGCAAACAATATTGCAATCCCAGTTGGATGTGGACCGTATCGAGTGAAATCCTACTCAAATAAAGATCTTGAACTGCAACGAAATCCTTTTTTTCAAGTGCCAAATGAACACGAATTACCACAGAACTTTCGGATCAGATTTGAATCGCCAGAACAGGCATATCGCGGGTTCTGCAATGGTGAGTTTAATGATCTTTTATTTTTAGTGCCGACAAAATCCGACCTTGAGCGGGCCCGGTGTACACAGTCTGAATTTTTATGGCACGAAACTAACACTGCTGGTTTTTGGCTTATCAATCTTGAATCAAAAAAACTAAGACAGCGGCCTCAAGTAATTGCTGCCCTAAAAGAATCCCTGAATGCAAAAAGGTTTCGGCAAACATGGAACATTTCAAGCCCAAAACAGTATTCAATTATTCCTGGAGTTTTTGGAAACTACGAAAATTTGGGTGACGAGACTCCTTCTGTTCAGAACAACGTCTCAAATAAAAAAATGGCGAAAATCTTAAACGAAGAAGTTTTAGTAAGATTTATCGATGGTACACCTGAACCACAAAACCTTCTTAGGGCGTTGAAAGAATGGCAAGAATATTCTGGAGTCAAATTTCGAATTGAAGCGACTCCCTTTTCGGATTTCATGCTTGATCTCACCGAAGGAAAGTCTGACGTTTATATTTATGCAGAATTAGCTGATGCAAAACTTGCCAATTTTCTATCCTCTTTTTATGAAGCAACTTTGCGAAGCATTAATAAAGACCAAGTGGAAAACCTCAAAGCTGCTTGGAACGAATACCAAGCCCAAGAGTCAACGAGGGCAATTCTTGATCTCAATCGACTTATATTGGGAACAAAACTTTACACTCCCTTATTTGTATTTCGACGCCCACTTGTATTTAAAAAGGGATATTATATCAGACGCCATAGTGAAATTGGATTGGCCGCACTTTCCATTCTAGAATTCAGACGAGGACTTCAAAAGCCATGAAAAATTCTGGAAATAGTCAAATCGATGTTAAACAACTTCTGGGCCTTTTTATTACCGTGTTTTTTACAGTGTTAATGTTGTTGTTTTTTTCGCTTTGGCAAATGAATGCTAATTTGAGCAAACAGAGTCACGAACAGCTAATTCAATCGATGCTTAATGTTGCAAAAGGACCAATTGCCTCGAGAGATGAAGTAGGCATTCAAAGGGTTTTAGACGCTTACAATGAGAATGGACGCTATTTCAAACTAATTCTTCCAGGAAATTTTGAAATTATTTCGCCACGTGAGTTCTTCAATCCAATTTGGCAAAAATCTCCATCCTTTGAAGCAAAGTTCAATGTTGGCGCAGAACAACAGTTGAGTATTCAATACTGGAGTCCTTTGGATCAAAGCAAGCAGAAGAGTTTTCTCATTGTTGTAATGGGATTCCTTTTTTGTCTGGCTATTTTTTCATTAGTGGGTTTAGCGTTGTTTTTTAGGCGATGGAATTCAGATGTTGCAATCTTAGACAGTTACCTCAGTAACCAATTTAATCTAACTCACTCGCAATTTCACTTTTCATTTTTTCGAGTTTTGGCAGATCAGATCCACCACAAAGACGAGGAAGTTAAGCGCCGAAATGACGACCTCCGTAGAACTGAAACGCTACAAAAAATAGCCGACTTGGCTTCTCAGGTGGCCCACGATATTCGTTCTCCGTTATCAGCATTAAACTTAGTTGCATCGACATTAGTGGATGTTCCTGAAGAGAAGAGGTTATTGATTCGAAATGCTTCTGCTAGGATTAATGACATTGCGAATAGTCTACTCCAAAAGCGTAAGGACGCTGTTACAACCGAGTCTCACACTCCCAAAAGGGGTCGCGAACAACAGGTAGTAATGATTTCAGCTTTGATCGATTCGATAATTAGCGAAAAGCGAATTGAAATTCGAGATAGGATCAAAATTTCATTAGAAGCAGATCTTAAAGATAGCTATGGTCTATTTTCAATTGCCTCGTGGAGTGATTTGAGTCGGATCATTTCCAATCTTATTAATAACTCAATTGAAGCTCTTTACGAAAATTCAGGGCAAGTTTTGGTGACAGTGAGGCCAGCTGCCGGCAAAAACCAGATGATCGAAATTCTGATCGTTGATAATGGCAAAGGGATTCCAAAAGAGCTACTTGAAACTATTGGCCAAAAAGGGATCACTTTGGGGAAAGAGGGTACAAAATCTGGCAGTGGCCTTGGTGTTTACCAAGCAAAACAAATTCTTGCAGATCTAGGGGGCAGCCTTAAGATATCCTCAGAGTTTGGAAAAGGTACGAGCGTTACACTCTATTTACCAAGCTGTACTGCACCTAGCTGGTTTATAGATAGAATCTCACTGAGTGAGAGCGACTATTTAGTTTCCGTCGATGATGACCAAACAATTCATCAAATTTGGGACAGCCGACTTAAATCTATTGGTGGAGCCAGTGCTTCAATTAACCATCTCTCCTTTTCGTCTATGCAACAATTTGCGATATGGCAAAAGTCTGTAAAAAATCATAAAAAGATCTGGTTCCTTATTGACTACGAATTCCTGGGCCAACAGGGCAACGGACTTGATTTAATTGAGAAGTTAAAAATACAGGAAAATTCAATTTTAGTCTCTTCACGTGTAGAAGAAGAACAGATTCAGGCAAAGGCAATGCTACTTGGACTTAAGATGTTGCCTAAGAATCTTGCTCCATTAATTCCAATTTCAATTTAGAAAGTGAAAGAACGCCCACCCGCGCCTGTCGGCGCGGACTTTTCGCAACATAAGCTAGCCTTTAATTTGAAATTTGGGTAGAAGAACGGCTCAATTCATAGGGAGCTAAAAAGGCCGAAGTACGTCTGGCCCCCATCATCTTGA